>JBIKTO010000053.1:0-9594 GCA_044348065.1 Cyanobium sp. | reverse complement strand
GCAGCAGCACCAGATCCGCCGCTTCCCGCGCCACGGCGGTGCCCCGCTTGCCCATCGCCACGCCGATGTCGGCGGCCCGCAGGGCCGGCGCGTCGTTGACGCCATCGCCGCCCATCGCCACCACCTCCCCGGAGCGCTGCAGGGCCCGCACCAGCCGCAGCTTCTGCTCCGGCATCACCCGAGCGAACACCGAGACCCCGGCCAGCCGCTCCGCCAGCTGCTCGTCGGCAAGGGCGTCCAGTTCGGCGCCGCTGAGGGCGGCTCCAGGCGGCAGACTGGCCTGATCGGCGATCGAGCGGGCGGTGAGCGGCCCATCGCCGGTGATCATCAGCACCCGCACGCCGGCGGCGCGGGCGCGGGCGATGGCGGCCGGCACCTCGGGCCGCAGCGGATCGGCCAGCCCCACCAGCCCCAGCGGCTCGAATTCGAAGTCGTGCACCCCATCCGGGGGCTGGGGCCGCCCCGCGCCCGCCAGCTGCGGATGGAGGGGGGCCCCGTCCGGACTGGAGGCCACCGCCAGCACCCGCAGCCCGTCGGCCGCCAGGGCCGCGGCGGCCGCCAGCAGGCGCTCACGGGCAGGACCATCGAGGTGGCAGAGATCGGCGATCGCCTCCGGAGCCCCCTTCGCCGCCGCGTGCCAGGTTCCGGCCCCGTCGCTCCAGAGGCGGGAGAAGGCCAGCAGATCGGTGCTCAGGGGGTACTCGCGCGCCAGGGGCCAGTCGGGATGACGGTGCTCCCCGGGTGCGAGCGCCTCCTCGGCCAGCCGCTGCAGGGCCTGCTCCATCGCGTCCACCGGGTCGGGGCGACTGGCGAGCAGGGCCAGCTCCAAGAGGCGATGCCAGGGTTCGGCGAGCGGTTCGCCGGCTCTCCAGAGGGCCCCGTCGGGCCAGCTCTGCAGGCGCGCCACCGCCATGCGGTTCTCGGTGAGGGTGCCGGTCTTGTCGACCGCCAGCACCGTGGCGCTGCCCAGGCTCTCCACCGCCGCCGGCCAGCGGGCCAGCACGCCGATCCGCGCCAGCCGCAGCTGCTCGGGGGCCAGCTCCAGCTCCTGGCCATCCCGCAGCACCCGGGAAAGGGGGGCGGAGAGGCGGGCCAGCTCCGCCAGGGCCCGGCGGCTGCGCCGCTGCTGCAGCGCATCGAGCAGGCAGATCGCCACCACGAACGCCAGCAGGATGCCGGCTTCCCCCGGTTCACCGATCAGCCCGTAGAGGAGGGCGCAGCCCAGCAGCAGCAGGTTGGTGGGCTCGAGCAGCGCCATCGGCCATGGCCTTCTGGCTCTTCTCTAGCGGCGAGCGGGCGGTTGTCAGGAGGCGCGAGGGGCCGCGGGATCGATACGCTCCCCTGGTTGTTTCGGCCAGGGCGGCATGCTCACCCCCCCGGAGCACTGGACCCCCGATTGCGCCCAGGAACCGCGGCTGCCCCTGCTCGGTCTGCCGGGCCGCTCGCTCACCTTTACTGACCCGGTGGAGGTGGGCGAGCGGCTGGGCACCCTGCTGCCGGTGCACAGCTGCGATCCGGTGCATCCGGCCCGCGCCGCGGTGCCGTTCCGCTGCCACATGGGCGGCCTGCAGCTGGGGGCGCTGGGCCTGGTGTCCCTCTGGGGAACGGGGCTGCATGGGGAGCTGGAGGACCCGGAGATGGCCACCCTGGTGGTGCCCTACCGGGGCCGCGGCCATTTCCGCATCGGCCGCCGCAGCCTGCTCAACCTCGCCGGTCACACCCTGCTGCTGATCCCGCCCGGCCCCTGGCGCACCAGCAACGATTACCTGGGTGGGGTGACGATCCGGATCGACCCCGCCCAACTGCAGGCGGTGGGCCGCGCCATGGCCGGAGCGCCGGCGAGGCCGGAGCGCTGGCTGGCTCTGGCCCGTGCGCCCCTGGTGCTCACCCAGGCTGAGAAGGGCCGGGCCGCCCGCTTCGCGCGCCTCTACCGCTCCCTGGCCTTCCTGCACGGGGTGGTGCGGCGCCATGGGGCGGTGCCGGACAACCTGCGCCTCGATGATCTGCTGCAGCGCCAGATCGTCGAACTGCTGGCCGCCGGATTGCTGGCGGAGTCCGCCGCACCCGAACCCTCCGCGGTGGACACGACCCTCGACAACCTGATCGACTGGATGCATGCCCACCGCCACGAGGCGATCAGCCTCACGGAGCTGGAGCAGCGCAGCCACTACTCCCGCCGTTACCTCCAGTACGCCTTCAAGGCCCGCTTCGGCTGCGGCCCGATGCAATACCTGCGCCGCCAGCGCCTCTGGCGCGCCCGCCACCGCCTGGAGCGGGCGGATCCGGGCACCACGGTGAGCGGCGTTGCCCTGGCCTGCGGCTACCTGAGCCTGGCCTGTTTCCGCCGGGATTTCCGCCAACGCTTCGCCATCTCGCCCTCGGAGCTGCTGGCGCGCCGGCGGGCGGCTTGACGAGCTGGTGGCGACCCGTGCGCGAGATCTCCTCCACCGCGCCACCGGTCGCCATGCTGGAAGCGCCCCGCCCGCTCCCGATGCCCCCCCAGGGACCGGCCCTCGCACGGCTCGGTCAGCACCTGCACCAGACCCGCCTGCTCGGCTCGATCAGCAGCGCCCTCTATTACGACCAGAACACCGTGATGCCGCCGGCCGGTGCCGACTGGCGTGGGGAGCAGCTGGCCCTGCTCGCCCGCCAGATCCACCAGCGCCAGAGCAGCGACAGCTACCGCGATCTGCTGGCGGCGGCCGAGGCGGAGCTGGAGCGCAGCGACGACGCCCCGGCCGGTGCCGAGCGCAACCTGGCCCTGCTGCGGCTGGAGCTGGCCCGCCAGGGCCGGCTCGATCCGGAGCTGGTGGGGCGGATCGCCACCGCCCAGTCGAGGGGCAACGCCATCTGGCAGGAGGCCAAGCGCCGCAACGACTTCTCCCTCTTCGCGCCCGCCCTGGCGGAGATGGTGGCCCTGCGCCGCAGCCAGGCCGCCCAGCTGGCGGATGCCGAGCCGGTGCCCCGCAGCCCCTGGGAAATCCTCGCCCAGGCCTTCGAGCCCGACATCAGCACCGCCCGCCTGCAGCAGCTCTTCGACCCCCTGGTGGCCGAAATCCCCGCCCTGCTGGCCCAGCTGCCCAGCACCGACCCGCAGGCGCCGCCGGACATCCCGGAGGCCCTGCAGGAGAGCCTCTGCGCCGACCTGCTGGCCAGCTGGGGCTACGACGAGGCCCGCTGCCAGCGCTCCCGCTCCGCCCATCCCTTCTCCTGCACCGTGGGGCCCAGTGATTTCCGCATCACCACCCGGGTGGTGCCGGGCCAGCCCCTGGCCGCCTTCCTCGCCACCGCCCACGAATGGGGCCATTCCCTCTACGAGCAGGGCCTGCCCCGCGGCGACGAGCACTACTTCCCCTGGCCCCTCGGCGAAGCCACCTCGATGGGGGTGCACGAATCCCAGTCGCTGTTCTGGGAATGCCGGGTGGCCCGCGGCCGCGCCTTCGCCGCCCGCTGGCATCCCCGCTTCCAGGCCGGCCTGGGCCACGACCCCTGGGGTGGCGTGGAGGGCTTCTGGCAGGCCCTCAACCCGATGCGCCCCGGCCTCACCCGCGTGGAGGCCGACGAGCTCAGCTACTGCCTGCACATCGTGCTGCGCTTCGAGCTGGAGCTGGCCCTGCTCGAGCAGGAGATGCCCGTGGCGGAGCTGCCGGAGCGCTGGTGCCAGCGCATGGGCGAGCTGCTGGGAGTGGTGCCCGCCAGCGACGCCGAGGGCTGCCTGCAGGACATCCACTGGGCTGAGGGGCTGTTCGGCTACTTCCCCTCCTATGCCCTCGGCCACCTGATCAGCGCCCAGCTCAGCGAGGCGATGGAGGCGGAGCTCGGCCCGATCGAGGCGGTGATCGCCGCCGGCGAACCCCAGCGGCTGCAGCAGTGGCTGGCCCGCCAGGTCTGGCCCCTCGGCCGCCTGGTGAACGGCGAGCAGCTGGTGGAGCGGATCAGCGGCAGGCCCCTGGAGGCCCGGCCGTTTCTGGCCCATCTGGGCCGCAAGCTGGCCAGGGGCTCTGCGTAGGATGCCGCGACTTTTCACCTGCCCATGGCGAACATCGATCACGCCCCGAGCCGCACGATGCTCAACCTGCTGCACGTGCTGCCGGCCTTCGCCGACGAGTCCGAGCTGCGGCTCAACGCGATCGTGGAGCTCAACTCCAACACCATCAACAAGTACGAGCTGATCACCGAAACCGGCCAGCTCAAGCTCGATCGCGTGGGCTACAGCTCCCTGGCCTATCCCTTCGCCTACGGCTGCATCCCCCGCACCTGGGACGAGGACGGCGATCCGCTCGACATCGAGATCGTGGGTGTCAGCGAGCCGCTGGTGCCCGGTTCACTGGTGGAGGCGCGCATCATCGGCATCATGAAATTCGACGATGGCGGTGAGGTGGACGACAAGGTGATCGCCGTGCTGGCCGATGACAAGCGCATGGACCACATCACCTCCTACACCCAGCTGGGCGACCACTGGCTCAAGGAAACCCAGTACTACTGGGAGCATTACAAGGACCTTAAGAAGCCCGGCACCTGCCGCGTGAACGGCTTCTTCGACGCCGCCGAGGCCGTGCGGATCGTCAAGGAGTGCGAGGTGCGCTATACCTCCACCATCGACCCCCAGCTGGTGAACTGAGCCGCGGTGGCCGCCGCGCCGGCACGGCCCCTGGCCCTCCCCCCGCCCGTTTCCCCCACCTTGTCATGACCCGTCGCCCCCTGGCTGGCCTGTTGCTTCCGGGCCTCGTGGCCGCGGCCGGCCTGTCGGCCGTGGTTCCGTTGCGCCCCCTGGCGGCCGCGGAGCCGCCGCCCCTGCCGGCCCTCTCCACCGCCGCACCGCTCACGCCACCGCCCCGTCCCGCCGCCACCGCGGCGGTGACCAGCAACCGCCAGATCCTCCTGGAACTCGGCCGCCGCACCATCAGCCTGCTGGAAGACGGCAAGGTGCTCGGCAGCTGGCCCGTGGCGATCGGCGACCCGGCCACCCCCACCCCCACCGGCACCTTCGCGGTGCGCAACAAGGTGGTGAATCCCCAGTACGAGAGCACCAAGAGCGGCAAGGTCAACCCCACCACCGGCGCCCAGGGACCCCTCGGGGACCGCTGGATCGGCTTCCACGCCACCGCCAAGGACCAGTTCGGCATTCACGGCACCCCCAGCGCCTGGGCCTGGACCGTCAGCTCCCGTGCCGCCGTCACCCAAGGTTGTGTGCGCATGCTCACCCCCCACGTGCGCCAGCTCTTCGAGCAGGTGCAGCTCGGAACCCCCGTGATCGTGCGTCGCTGACGCCCGGAGGGTGCCAAGCGAGATCGGGAATGATTCTGCAGATTGGAGCCACCGCGACCCGGGCGCTGAGTGTTTCGGCCTACTCTCTGAAACCGTTGGATTGGATTTGAACACCGTTCCTCTTGGTTCGTGTTTTCAGCTCCTGTCGTTACGCCCCGCCTCCCCCACTCCTCCTCGCTGCGCCTCCGATGACCCAATCGCCGGGTTCCTCCCCCGGAACCGCACCCCGCACCGACCAGCTCAACGGCACCTCCCTGAAATGGGGCAGTGACGGCGAGCTCTCCGACCTTGATCTGCAGCGGATCCTCAACCTGCTCTCCCAGGCCGATCCGGTGGCCGAGGCGCTGGTTGGTCAGCGTTACGACGGGCAGGCCTGAAACCGCTTCGCCAGGGCACGGGCCAGGCCGTCTCGGCTGGCCAGGCCGCTTAACCGCGCCAATGGCAGCCCCTGGCGCGGCGTTCCCTCCGGCAGGTAGCCCAGCTTCGTGTCAGGAATGTCGAACACCGGCACCTGGCGATGCCCTCGGGCCTTGATCTGATCCTCGAGTCGATCAAGCCGCGCGCTGAGTGGCAACCACACCAGATCGCTGCGCCGGCACTCCAGCAGGGTCACCGCCCAGCCCTGGTCTCCGGCCGCCGCGATCGAACCCTGCAGATCCGCCAGCGTCACCAGCGCCACCACCTGGTCCCGTTCCGTGACCACCAGGCAATGGCCGTGGCAGGCGATCAGCTGGCTCAGGGCTTCCGCCGCCGGCATCGCCGCCGGCAGCACCAGCGGCGCTTCCGGCTCAAAGGCATCCGCCACCGGCAGGGCGGACAGCTCCGAGCGCCGTCGCTCCTCCAGGGGATCGGGCCCCAGCAGACCCGGATCCACAAAGCCCTGCCAGCGCTCCACCAGCACGGCGCTCAGCCCCGCCGCCGCCATCAGCGGCAGCACGATGCGGATGTCGCGGGTGAGCTCGAACATCAGCAGCAGGGCCGTGAGCGGGGCCCGGGCGCTGCCCGCCAGCACCGCCGCCATGCCCACCATCGCGTAGGCGGGGGGTTCCGCCACCGGCAGGTGCAGGCCGCTCTCGCCGAGCAACTGGCCGTAGGCGTTGCCCAGCACGGCGCCGAGCACCAGGGCCGGCGCGAAGCCGCCCCCCACGAAGCCGCTGGCGTTGCTGAGGGTGGTGGCCAGCAGCTTCACCCCCAGCAGCGCCAGCAGGGTGAGCAGGGGGATGCCCCCGTCGCTGCCGAGCAGGGCCTCAATCGTGTCGTAGCCCACGCCGAGCACCTGGGGGAAGGCCAGCGCCATCGCCCCCACCGCCGCCCCCCCCAGGGCCGTGGCCAGTCCGGGGGGCAGCCGTTGCAAGCGCCGCTGCAGGGCGTCGCCGCGGCCGAGGGCCAGCAGGCGCACCAGCAGGAAGGACATCAGGCTGGCGAGAACCCCCAGCACCAGATACAGGGGCAGCTCGAACAGGAAGCGCACCTCGTAGTCCGGCAGCCGCAGGATCGGTGAGTCCCCCAGTCCGATCTCCGTCACCAGGGTGGAGGCCACCGCCGCCACCAGCACCGCCCGCAGGCTGGGGCGCACGGCGATCGAACTGAAGCTGCCCTCGAAGGCGAAGATCACCCCGGCGATCGGCGCCTTGAAGCCCGCCGCCAGGCCGGCCGCCACTCCCGCCGCCACCAGCGACTTCTGCGCCTCCGCTGGCAGCCCCGCCCGCACCGCCATCCACAGGCCGATGTTGCCGCCACTCTCCACGCTCGGACCCTCAGGCCCAAGGGAGGCGCCGCTGCCCAGGCTGAGGGAAGCGGCGACAATCCGCAGGAAGGGCAGGCGTGGCGCATCCGGCAGGGCCCCCTCCGCCATCGCCATCAGGCTCGGCAACCCCGGGCCCAGCTCACCGCCCACCCAGCGCAGCAGCCCCACGGCCAGCCCACCCAGGGTGGGCACCACCACCACCGGCCAGAGTTCCAGCCAGTCGAAATCCGCCGGCAGGGCGATCGGGCTGGGCTCCGGCGGCAGCGGCGGTGGCGGCAGCAGGCCGATCCCCCCCAGCCCGAGCTGCAGCAGGGCCTTCAGCGGCGCCGCCGAGGGCAGCCCCAGGCTGGCCAGTCCCGGGCCGCTGGGTGCGGGCAGCTCGGGCAGGGGCGGTGGGCTCAGGGGAGAGCGGCCCACCGCCAGCAACCATTCGATGAAGGGCCCGTAGAGGAAGTTGTTGATGAAGCCCAGCAGTTCGTGGAAGCCCACCACCGCCAGACCGGTGATCGCCCCCACCAGGAAGGCCCAGGCCAGCAGGCTCCACTGGAAGGGCAGGCCCAGCCGCAGCGGTGGGGCCTCAGGCCTCGGGCCGGACGCTGGCAAAGATCTCCTCCAGGATCGCCCCGGCCCCCTGGGTGCGCAGGGTTTCCGCCAGGGCCTGGCCGATCGCCTCCGGATCCGCCTGGTCGCCCCGTGCCTCATCCCGAATCAGGCGCTGGCCGTCGAGGCTGGCCACCATGCCGGTGAGCACCAGCTGCTCACCCTCCAGCCGGCTGTTCACGCCGATCGGCACCTGGCAGCCCCCCTCCAGGGAGCGCAGAAAGGCCCGCTCGGCCCGGCAGCGCAGGGCGGTGGGCCGATGCTCCAGCACCTGGATCCACGCCTGCACCCGCCCATCGCCCTGGCGGCATTCGATCCCCAGCGCCCCCTGGCCCACGGCATGCAGCGAGATGGCCGGATCGATCAGCTCATGAATGCGGGAGCCCAGGCCGAGGCGCCCCAGGCCGGCCGCGGCCAGGATCAGGCAGTCGTACTCGCCGGCATCGAGCTTCTCCAGGCGGGTGATGACATTGCCGCGCACATCCTGGAAGCGCAGGTGGGGATAGTGGTGGCGCAGCTGGGCCAGTCGGCGCAGGGAGCTGGTGCCCACCACCGCCCCCTCCGGCAGGGTGGCGAGGCTTCGCTCCCGGTGTTTCTCATGCACCACCAGGGCGTCGGCGGGATCCTCCCGTTCGGTGATGCAGCCGAGGATCAGCCCTTCGGGCAGGTTGGTGGGCAGGTCCTTGAGGCTGTGGACGGCGATGTCGGCCCGGTCCACCAGCATCTGGGCCTCCAGTTCCTTGGTGAACAGGCCCTTGTCGCCGATCTTGGCCAGGGCCACATCCAGGATCTTGTCCCCCTGGGTGGCCATCGCCTCGATCTCGATCGTCAGCCCCGGATGGGCCTGGCTCAGCGCATCCCGCACCCAGTGGGTCTGCACCATGGCCAGCTGGCTGCGGCGGGAGGCGATGCGCAGGGTGGGAGGGCTCATGGGCGAGGGCGGGGGGCCGGGGCTCTGCCGGATCACAGCCGCCCAGCCTAGGCATCGGCCGGCGCGAACAGATCCAGCGGCAGCGGTCCCCAGGTGTCACCCAGGGCGGGATCCTCGTGGTGACCGCTGATCAGGATCCCCTCCCCCAGCCCGCTCTCCGGGCGCACCAGATAGGTGCCGCTGTGCTGGTTTCCCTTGAGAAACACCGCACCGGCCGGGTCGGCGCCGGCGGTGTCGTGGTCGTCCGGGGCCTCGATCGCCAGCTCCTGCTCCCGCAGGGGCGGCCAGCCCAGGGCGGCCTCACAGGCGCGCAGGGCGGCGATGGCGGCGGCGGCGCTGGGGGCCATCACGCCGATCGTGAACCAGCTGCAGGGTGCCAGGGCCGCCGTCAGGTCGCGCCGCAGCTCGGCCTGGCCGGCGGCATCGAGGAGCGGCGCGCTGCGCAGGCCGCGCAGGGCGGCCAGGGGGCTGGTGCGGCTGGAGGGGTCGCTCACGGCGGGTCGGGGCGGAACGCGCTGGTCCTCACTCTGCCCTGGCCCTGGCCCTGGCGATCACCGCTGCGAAGGGCGCTCGCCGGAGGGCAGGCGCCAGAAGCCTAGGCACACCGTCAGCCAGGCCAGCCCCACGGCGCCTCCCGCCAGCAGGTCGGTGGGCCAGTGGGCCCGGGCGTACAAGGTGCTCAGCCACACCAGACCCACCCACAGACAGGCCCCGATCGCCAGGGGGCGGCGCAACTGGGGGTAGTGGAGGGAGAGGATCAGCAGCATGGCGCCGTAGAAGGCCACCGCCCCGGCCGCGTGACCGCTGGGGAAGCTGCGGCCATCCACCACCAGCAGCTTGTCGGGCGGCCTGGCGCGATCGAACAGCGGTTTGAGCATCAGATCGATGATCACCAGGATTCCGGCCGTGGCCGTCACCAGCAGCCGCAGGTCGTTCCACCAACGGCGCAGCACCACGTAGATCAGGGCCGCCACCACCAGAAAGCCGGTGACATGCACGCCGCTGATCCGGTACACCTGCAGCAGCAGCTCGCCGAACGGCCCCTGCA
>JBIKTO010000398.1:0-3110 GCA_044348065.1 Cyanobium sp. | reverse complement strand
GTTCCAGATCACGGTCTGGCAGTCGGCCAGGGCGTCCTGGAACAGTTTCACCGAATCGGGGCCGATGTCGAGGCCCATCCAGCCGTCGGGGATGGCGTCGATCTTGGCGATCTGGCTGTTGGCATCAGGCTTGAAGTCGTCGGCCAGCACCACGTCGCTGGGCAGCAGGAACTGCACGCCCTTAGCGGCGGCTTTGGCCTCCAGCTCCTTGGCCAGCTCGAGTTTGTCTTCCTCCACCAGGCTCTTGCCCACCGAGAGGCCACGCGCCTTGTAGAAGGTGAAGATCATGCCGCCACCGATCAGGATCTTGTCGCACTTGTCGATCAGGGCCTCGAGCACGCCGATCTTGCTGCTCACCTTCGAGCCGCCCACGATCGCCGCCAGGGGCCGCTTGGGGGCATCGATGGCGCCCTGCAGGTACTGCAGTTCCTTCTCCATCAGGTGGCCGGCCACGTTGGTGCTGAGGAACTTGGTGACGCCTTCGGTGGAGGCGTGGGCGCGGTGGGCGGCGCCGAAGGCGTCATTCACATAGACCTCCGCCAGGGCGGCGAGCTTCTCGGCGAAGGCGGGGTCGTTTTTCTCCTCTTCGGCGAAGAAGCGCACGTTTTCGAGCAGCACCACGCCGCCCTCGGCCAGGGCGGCCACCTTGGCTTCGGCGTCGGGGCCGATGCAGCTGTCGGTCTTCTCCACCGGCACGCCCAGCAGGTCGCTGAGGCGGGCGGCCACCTGGGTGAGGCGCATGCCTTCGTTCACCTGCCCCTTGGGCCGGCCGAAGTGGGCGGCCAGGATCACCTTGGCGCCCAGGTCGCGCAGGAAGCCGATGGTGGGCAGGGCCGCGCGGATGCGGGTGTCGTCGGTGATCGCGCCGCTGTCGTCCTGGGGGACGTTGAAGTCAACCCTCACCAGCACGCGCTTGCCGCGCAGGTCGCTCTCGCCGAGGCTGGCCAGGGAACGCTTCGCCATGGTTAGGGGGGGTGGGAGAAAACGGGGAGAGGTTAACCCCCGCCCCCACCGAGATCCCGGCCGCGGCGCTCCCGGCGGGGCAGGGCCTCGGCGGGGAGCCGACCGGCTCGGCTGTTGCTGGATCCACGGGACAGGTCTAAGTTAGTGAAATCCACTACTTTTGCGGTGTTGGACACCAGCATCAGTGCCTCGCAGGCCAACCGCTCGTTTTCCAGCCTGCTGCGACGGGTTGCCCAGGGGCAGCGCTTCACCGTGCTCTCCCATGGCCGCCCTGTCGCCACCATCGCGCCGGCCGACCAGGCCAGAGGCGCCGAGGCAACCGCGCGTCGCGCCCTGCTGGCCCGCCTGGCGACCCAGCCGGCGACCGGCACCCCCCGCGACTGGCGGCGCGATGAGCTTTACGACTGATGCGCGCCGCGCTCGACACCAACCTGCTGGTTTACGCGGAAGGCTTCGGCGATGACGCTCGCGTGAGCCGCACACGCCAGCTGCTGGATCAGCTCAGCGAGGCCGATCTGGTGATCCCGCTGCAATGCCTCGGTGAATTGTTCCGGGTGCTCACCGGCAAGGCCGGCCGACCAGCCCTGCAGGCCCAGGAAGCGGTACTGGGCTGGATGGATGCCTTCGCGGTGCTGGAGTCCACCCCGTCTGCCTGGCGTGGCGCCATGGATCTGTGCGTGGCCCATCAGCTGGCCAGCTGGGATGCCCTGGTGCTGAACGTGGCGGCGGAGGGTGGTGCCCGTCTGCTGCTCACGGAAGACCTCCACCCCGGCTTCAGCTGGCGCGGCGTGCGCGTGGTCAATCCCCTGATGGAGCCGCTGGATTCGTTGTTGCTGCAGTTTCTGGCTTGATCCTGGCCGCAGAGCTCGAGCCTGGGCAGGGCATCAACCGCCGCTGGGGCAAGGGCGGCACCGCACCTGAGGCGGCAACACCCAGCTTCAGGTGCCAGTAGTTCCAGGAGCGGGGCGAAAACCAACCGGGCTGGGCTCGCCGCAGCACCGCCGCCAGGCGAGGGTCACCCAGCACCTGCCTGAGGCGCAGCACGCTGTCGAAGTCGCCGATGTCCATCACCTGGGCGATCACCCGATCGGGCTGGCGCAGCGATTCCTCCGCGGATTGCCACCAGATGAGCCGGGCCGCCAGCGGCTCCAGCAGGGCCCGCTCCTGATCCGGCGTAGCTGGTGCAAGCGGCTCAAGCATGGCGGCTCCAGGCGGGGAGTCGTGACTTCAGGCTAAGGCGATGCAGGCAGCTTTGATGCACCCCGTGCATAACGGGCAACCGGGCGGCAGAAGCGAGAGAATGGCTCCAGTTTCCAGGTGCCTGTGAGCGATTCGGCCGCCAGCCCAGCCCCCAGCGCGGCCGAGGACGACCTGAGCGACCTGCTGCTGGAGGTGCTCCCCCCGGATGGCAGCACGATGGGCAATGGTTCGGCGCGGGAGGCGTTGAGCCGGGCCGCCGAACGGCCGATCGGGGAGGAGGAGTATGCGGCTGTGCGCGACAAGGCCGTGGCCCTGGGGCTGGTGGCCAAGGGCCGCGGCCGGGGTGGCTCGATCGCCCTGGCCGAGGGCATCGAGGGCGGCAGCCGCTACACGGCCCCTGCAGCGCCGGCGGCGGGCAACGGTCGAGGCAGAACGAAGAAGGAAGCAGCCGCCAAGGATTTCAAGGCCGTGCTCTGGGCGAGTGCCGACAAACTCCGCGCCCAGATGGATGCGGCGGAATACAAGCATCTGGTGCTGGGGTTGATCTTTCTGAAATATATCTCCGACACCTTTGCCGAGCATCGCGCGAAGGTGCGGGCCATGGTCAGTTCGCCCGGCTCTGACTTCTACATCGGGGATGACCCTACCGATCACGAAGCAGCACTGGAAGATCGTGACTACTACACCCAGGAGAACGTGTTCTGGGTGCCTGCTGACGCTCGCTGGGAATCGCTTCGGGCACGGGCAAAGTTACCTGATATCGGGCAACTGATCGATAAAGCACTGATTGCCATCGAGAACGAGAACCCAACGCTGCGAGGCAAGTTGGACAAGCGGTTTGGTGCCGCCCAACTGGAACCCGGGCGGCTGGGTGAACTGGTGGATCTGATCTCCACCATCGGATTTGCCGACGAGCACAGGTCTGGTGATGTGCTGGGTGAGGTCTA
>JBIKTO010000399.1:0-3110 GCA_044348065.1 Cyanobium sp. | reverse complement strand
GGGCGATGGAGGTGGTCTACGACGAGGAGGAACTGCAGCGCTACATGGTGGAGGCGGTGCAGGTGGAACCGGACCACCCCGTGCTGATCGACCAGTTCCTCGAAAATGCGATCGAGGTGGATGTGGATGCCCTCTGCGACCGCGAAGGGCGGGTGGTGATCGGCGGTCTGATGGAGCACATCGAGCCGGCGGGCATCCACTCCGGCGACTCAGCCTGCGCCCTGCCCAGCGTCTCCCTCTCCCCCGGGGTGCAGGCCACCATCCGCCAGTGGAGCCGCGACCTCGCCCTGGCCCTGGAGGTGCGCGGCCTGATCAACCTGCAGTTCGCCATCCAGCGACAGCCGGCCCCCTCGGAGGAGGAGCTCGTGTACATCATCGAGGCCAACCCCCGCGCCTCGCGCACGGTGCCCTTCGTCGCCAAGGCCACCGGTGTGCCCCTGGCCAAACTCGCCAGCCAGGTGATGGCCGGCCGCACCCTGGCGGAGCTGGGGCTGGAGGGCGAGCCGGTGCCCCCCCTGCAGACCGTGAAGGAGGCGGTGCTGCCGTTCAAGCGCTTCCCCGGCGCCGACACCCTGCTGGGTCCGGAGATGCGCTCCACCGGTGAGGTGATGGGGATCGCCCCCGGCTTCGGGCTGGCCTACGCCAAGGCGGAGCTGGCGGCGGGCGAACCCCTGCCCACCTCCGGCAGCGTGTTTCTCTCCACCCACGACCGCGACAAGGCAGCCCTGGTGCCCGTGGCCCGCCGGCTGGCGGAGGCGGGGTTCGCCCTCACCGCCACCAGCGGCACCGCCGCGGTGCTGCGCCAGGCGGGGCTGACCGTGACACCGGTGCTGAAGGTGCATGAGGGTCGCCCCAACATCGAGGATGCGATCCGATCCGGGGCGGTGCAGCTGATCATCAACACCCCGATCGGCCGGCGCGCCGCCCACGACGATCGCTACCTGCGCCATGCCGCTCTCGATTACGCCGTCCCCACCGTCACCACCCTGGCCGGCGCCCGGGCGGCGGTGGAGGCGATCGACGCCCTGCAGCAATTCCAGCAGGTGGAGGTGGTGGCGCTGCAGGACATCCACCAGCCCTGGCGCCTGTGATTCTCTGATTCAGCTGACGCCTGCGCGCTTGGCTGTCAGCATGGCGATCGAGAATGCCGGCATTGTTTGTTGATGGCACACACCAGAGCCTTGCGATCCCTTCTGGCAACGCAAGCTGCCGGGTTCCTGATGTCGCTCGCCCCGCTGAGTGTATTCATTCTCGGCCATCTACTTTTTGATGTGATCGGCAGCCCATTTTCCAGCAATGTGCTGCGCGCTGTCCGCTCCGTGAACGTTGCCGGCGTGAATGCCGCTGAAGCCATCTCCGATGGCCATGTCTGGGCAGCGACGGCCTACATCTATTTGCTGACGGGGCTCTTTGTCCTGGTTCTCCTGGTGGTATGGCTGCGGAGCAGGTTGAACGGAGCGGCGGTATTTCCATATCTCATAACAGCGACCATCCTCTCATCTTTAGGCGTTGCTTATTTGTTAAGTGTCAACCAAATGGACAGACCCATGAAGGCGATCTTCCTCTTCACCTATGCCAGCCTGGCCAAGGCTAAATTCATGGGCGGAAGCGGCTATCTGTTCTCAATTGAGTCGACATTGAACATCATTAATCTACTTTTCGTTGTTATCCCGTCGGTGATCATCGCCTTCCTGCCAGTCTTGACTCGCCCTCCGAAGAACGGATGGTCAGAAGCCGAACTTCTGGAGAGAATCAAGGATACGCGCTTGCTGGGTGTCTCGGCGTCGATGTTCATGGTGACTGGTGTCTTGCACATGTATGCCTGGATGTCCTGGGCGCCCCAGTTGATCAACAAGGAAATGCTTGAGCCTGTCGTCGGCAGCGTCGTATTTTACTGGGGATGCGTCTTTGCGATGATGCTGGCGACACTGTATGTGCCCGCATTGATCTTCCTGCAGAACAAAGCGGAGCTGGTGATGAATGCCGAGCAGATTCCATTCAAGGAGCGCTCACAGTGGCTGATTGACAGAGGGCTGTCCTTCAAGTTTGCGACGCAACTCCCACAATTCATCGGAATTCTGGCTCCCCTCATCGCCGCACCCGCGGGCAAGATATTCGCCAATCTTCACTCGCTGCTGCCGTCCTGATCGGTCTTGGCTGCCTTCAACGGCCTGGTTTGCCTGAGCACCAGCACCACGATCCAGGCCGGTGACGGCAACCCTTTAGGATGCAAGGAATCTTGATGCAACGCCACCGCGCGATGACCACCACAACGCCATCCACCACAACGCCATCCACCTCAACGCCATCCACCTCAACGCCAGCCAGCTCTCCTGAAACCAGCTCTGAAACCTCGGCAGACACCCCCTACCCCAGCGGCAGCGACTGCCGCAGCGCCTTTCAGGCGGCCTACGAGAATCGCTACACCTGGTCGCCGGATTTTGGCGGCTACCAGGGGCGCTGCATCTGGGAGCGCGATGGCCAGCGGCTGGAAGGTCGTTTCCAGGTGGGTGCCGATCTCAAGGCTGTGGTCGAAGGCGTGGACGACGAGGCGGTTCACAAGGAGATTGCTGGCCAACTCTGGGAGGTGGCGATCCATCGGGTGAGGCGCAGCTTTGCCGACACCCACGGGCAGAACACCTTCACAGCTGGGGACAGCGATGACACCGGCCTGGAGGTGATCGTTGGCGGGAAAAACAGCGGCGATCGCTATCGCATCAAGCATGATGTTGTCACCATGGTGCACCGCCACATCCATGGCACCGTGGTGACGATTTACACCACCTCTGTCACCCAGACCGGTGCCGGCTACCTCAGCCGCACCTACACCAGCCAATACAGCGATCCCGCCACCGGCGCGCTGCGCGGTGGCATGAATTGCTTCACCGATACGTTTGTGGCCCTGCCTGGCGGTGGGCCGTGGGTGCTGGCCGAGCGAACCGTGGAAAGCACGCCAGAGCCAGGGGGGTCCCCGCAGCAGCGCACCGCCTTCCGTTTCGAGGAACTTCGCCCCCTGGGCTGAAGCTCAGCTCTCCGGCAGGGCGGGGATCGCCTGCAGACGTTGATTCAGCTGCATCGCCATCGACTGGCGACCCACCGCCAGCACCTTG
>JBIKTO010000397.1:0-3115 GCA_044348065.1 Cyanobium sp. | reverse complement strand
GGGCCCAGCTGCTCACGGCGATCCGTGAGCACCAGCGGCTGCTGGGGGAGCGGCCCCTGGGCATCTGGCTGCCGGAGTGCGCCTACTACGAGGGTCTTGATCAGCAGCTGGCCGCCAGCGGCCTGCGCTACACCCTTCTTGATGGCCACGGCCTGCTGCACGCCCTGCCCCGCCCCCGCTATGGCGTCTACGCGCCGGTGTGCTCCCCCGGTGGGGTGGCTTTCTTCGCCCGCGACAGCGAATCCACCCTGCCGGTGTGGAGCGCCAGCCAGGGATACCCCGGCGATGGGGTGTACCGCGAGTTCCACCGCGACCTGGGCTGGGATCTGCCGGAGGAGCGGCTGCGGGGGGTGGGCATCGGTGATCGCCGCCCCCTCGGCCTCAAGCTGCATCGCGTCACCGCCCAGGGCTGCCCGCTGGAGAACAAGCAGCCCTATCGCCCGGCTGAGGCCCTGCAGCGGGTGAAGGAGCATGCGGACGCCTACCTGCGCGGCCGGGCGGCCCAGCTGCAGGGCCTGGCCGCCACGATCGAGCGGCCGCCGCTGCTGGTGGCCCCGTTCGACGCCGAGCTGTTCGGCCACTGGTGGTTCGAGGGGCCCCGCTTCCTGGCGGAGCTGTTCCGGCAGGGTCCGGAGCTGGAGGTGCGCTTCACCCACCTGCGGGAGGTGCTCAGCCACAGCCAGACCCTGCAGGTCTGCCGCCCCTCCCCCTCCAGCTGGGGCCAGGGCGGCTACCACCACTACTGGCTCAACGAGAGCAACTCCTGGGTGGTGGCGGAGTGGCAGCGGGCGTCGCGGGCGATGGTGCGGCGCGTGAACCGGGGCGTGGGCAGCAGCGAGCAGCGCGACTGGCTCACCCAGGCGGGCCGGGAGCTGCTGCTGGCCCAGAGCTCCGACTGGAGCTTCATCCTGCGGGCCGGCACCACCACGGAGCTGGCGCGGGAGCGCATCCACCGCCATTTCGATCGCTTCTGGCGGTTGATGGATGCCATCGACCACGGCCGCACTCCCGATGGCGAATGGCTCAAGGCCGTCGGCCGCGAGGATGGCCTCTTCCCCGGCCTCAACGCCGCCGACTGGGCGACGTTGCCCCAGAGCGCCGGCTAGCGTCAGCGCCCCAAGCCGCCGTCGAGGGCCGCCGATGAGTCCGACCCTGCTGACCCAGTCGTCCCTCTTCGGCATCGGTATCGCCTTCTCCCCCCTGCACATCGGCGTGGTCACGCTGCTGCTGCTGGGCCGAGCCCCCCTGCGCCGCTCCTTCGCCTACGTGCTGGGCTGGACCCTGGCGAACGTGCTGGCGGTGGCCGCCCTGATGCTGCTGGGCAGCCATTTCAACCTCAGCCTGGAGCACGGCGAGAAGGAGCAGGTGCTGATCGACCTGCTCGGCGCCGGCGGCCTGCTGGCCCTGGGCCTGTATCAGCTCACCCCCCAGGCCACGCTCGGCGAGGAGGGCATGGCCCTGCGGCTGATGGGCCGCCTGCCCGATTTCAGCGACGGCATCCTGGTGGCGATCGGCGCCGCCGGCGCCCTGCTGACGCCGGAAAACCTGGTGTTCTATCTCAAGGAAGCCGGGCTGATGCTGATCAACCACCCCGGTCTCTCAGCGGATCTGGAGATCACCAGCCTCTACGCCCTGATGGCCAGCTCCCTGCTGCTGCTGCCACCGGTCGCCTGGATCGCCAGCCAGGGGGGCATCCGGCCGGCCATTGAAAAACTGGAAGACTGGCTGCAGCACCGGGCCGAACCGCTGGTGGGGGTGCTGGCGTTGATCTTTGCCGTGTACCTCTTCTACGAGGGAATTCATGGGTTGGAGGTGATGGCGGGAGTGTGAACGTGGTGAGCAGCGCTCAGATCGGCTGAAGCGGCAGGCTGTTGAGGAGTTGGCGACGCTCCTGCCAATCGGGCATGTGGGTCTCCAGAAGGGTGAGAAAGGCCTGGTCGTGTCGCGGCACGCAAAGATGGGCGAGTTCATGCAGAACGATGTACTCCAGGCACGGCCGCGGCTTCTGGGCCAGCTGGGTATTCAGGCGGATGTTCCTGGTGGCTGGATTGCAGCTGCCCCACTGGCGCCGCATCGCCTGAATGAAAAGCCTGTGGCTCTGGACACCCAGCCGCTGCTGCCAATGCTCGATCAGGCCTGCGGCTTCTGCTCTCAGCTCGTTGCGGTACCAGGCCGCCAGGATGCGCTGACGTTTCTCCAGGCTGGTTCCAGGCCGAAGGCAAAGGATCAGATGCCTGGGGAGCACCGACACCGTGGGCGCGGCATTCACCTCGCTGATCTGCAGCAGCAGCCTCTGACCCCAAAGCAAAAGGGACTCACGCTCGATGACCAGCCTGGGGCTCTCCCGGGGCTGGGCTGACAATCGGGCTTGTTGCCGGCGGATCCAGCCCAGCTTGCCGATGGCATAGGCGCGCACATGCTCAGCACTCATGCCCTGCGGCGCTGAAATGCGCACGGCCCCATCGGGGGGCACGACCGACAGGTGCAGGTGCTTGATCGGCTTGTGGGTGACCTCCACAGGCAAAGAGCCGATCAGCAGCTGCTGGCTTGGATAGGCCGGGGTCATCAATATTCAGGCTGGGCCATCAGCACCGCAAACAGCCGGTCCACCTCAGCGAAATCCTGAAGCACGCCATAGAGAGCGGCTTTGATCAGGTTTTCCTTGGCCTGCACACCACGCCAGTCGTCGGGCCTCACCTGGCGCACGGTCCGGTCGATGCGCAGGGCCAGATCCAGATCGCCGTCGAGGTTGCTCCACAGGGCTCGTTTGCCTGGGCTATCAAGCTCAGATGGCGTGGTGTCAGCGGTCTTCTTGTGCAGCTGGCGTGCGAGGTCGGCAACGCGGCGCAAATACTCCTCGTAGGCCTCGGCCTGCTGCTTGCGGAAGCGGATGATCTCATCGAGCACCTGAGACATCCGGTCGTAGAAGGCAGGGTCGTTAGCTCGCTCGTTGATGATCGTGCGTCTGAAGTTGCCTTCGATGGTCTCCTGCACCGCCTTACGGTTGCTGGCCCCCTTGCCGAACGTGGCGTTGATCGCCTGGGCGACACCCGTCTTGACGATCAGCTCCAGCAGACCGATGTCATCAAAGGCCGAAATCTTGCGGGGCTGATCG
>JBIKTO010000396.1:0-3117 GCA_044348065.1 Cyanobium sp. | reverse complement strand
GCGCCAGGGGAGCGACGGGAGGCGGGTCAGATCAGGGCTGCGGAAGGCCCTGAGGCCCAGGAACGTGCCGCCTCGCGCCTGCAACCTGGCCCGGGGGTTGGAGCAGCGCCTCGGGGGCCAGAGCCTGGGCGCGTCGACCCCACGGGAGAGAGCAGCCAGGAGGCTTTCCCGGAGCAGCAGGGGCTCCCCGCGACTGCACCCCCTCAGAGGCCGCGGCAAGACCCAGCTCGCCCACAGCAGGCCCCCCAGGGGCCGCCGCCGGTGGTGGGGGCCTTTGATCCCTCCGGCGTCTTCTGTGCCCAGCCGCGCACCCGCATCGATGACGCCGTCAGCCAGGGGCTCACGATCCTCGCTGGCCTGGCCCTGGGGAGTTCGGTGGGGGGTGGCGGCCGATCTGTCGGTCCATAGGCATCTCGACCATGTCTCGGGAATATTGATCGTCTCAGCTGCTAAGATCAATACCGAATTTCCGTACCGGACTCTTGGCAGTTTCCTTGGCATAACCGGACTCCAGCCTCGTCATTGCAAGGGTCCCAGGGTCAATCCAGGCGGCTTTTAACCGATTGGTCCTGAGTTCGAATCTCAGGCGACCCATCTCTACTGTGCCAGGCGATCTGAGGCCAGATCAGCTGCAGCGCAGGCGTTTTGGGTCGCGGAAACCGGCTGGCCGTTCGTAGCGGTGCGTAGCTGTTCGACCCGTTGCGTAGCGGTTTTGAGGAACTTTGTTTCGCAGGCTTGGCCAGACTCTCTGGCATGAGACGCCGGAGGACCCGTGAGAGCCAGGGATGCCTTCACCCAGGCCCAGCTGCGCCTGCAGGCGGCAGGCTGCCGCTACCGGATCAAGGAGGTGGCCCTGTTGTTGAGGGCTGATCGCAGCGCCGCCAGCGGTGGACCGGGCCCACTGCTTCCTGGAGGCCGATGAGGCCCGCCGGGCCTTCGTGGGGCATCACCTCTACCCGGGCGCGGCGCTATGGGATTCCCCTGGCAGAACCACCACGGCTTTGCTTGGCTGGTTCGCCGGATGGCCCTTGCCCCATGGCGAAACGAATGCCATCCCAGGCGGCTGAGCAGCCCTGTTACTACGTGTTGATGCACCGCGACACAGGCACTGCCCGCTACGTCACGCAAGCCATGGAGACCGAGATCCACGGGGCTAACTCTCGGCTGCAGGTTGCTGGGAGCCCGTGCCGGTATGTGGCGGCGCGGTTTCTGGGGAACCACGCACCTAATCACTCAAGATGCACGTAGCTCACCCTCTTCGGCCGCTGCCAACTGTCGTGCCCTCGCAAACGCCGCAGCTGTATTGCTCGCTGACGCCCAGGGGTAGCTGCGCAGGTGAACTTCAAGGGAATGCCCCATGCTGTGGGCCATGGCCCCAGGCTCTGCCAGGAGAGTCGCCAGAAATCCCAATCACCCCAGAACGGGGTGGTTCCACCCATAATTGGAGTACTTCGACCCCTGAGGGGCGTGGAACCAGCTGGCGACATCGACCTGAACCCAGTGCTGGAGGCTCTGTTCGGCAACCGCACCGCGGCCTGTGTCCTGCTGTTTCTGCAGTGCTACGGGGAGGGCCATGGCCAGCGCATCGCCCGCACCTTCGGGTTTGGGTTGAACATGACCCAGCGACAGCTCAGGCGCCTGGAGGAGCAAGGGGTTCTAGTGAGTCGCCGCCTCGGCAATCTGCGGCTGTTCAGCTTCAACGAGCGCAACCCGACGGTGCGCAACCTGCGGACCTTCTTGGAGAGTGAGCTTGGTGCTCTGCCGGAGGCTGTGCAGCAGCACTTCTTTCGGCAGCGCCAGCGGCCCCGGCAGAGCGGCAAGGAGCTGGTGATCCATGGCTGAGATCACAGCCCATTCCTCGCTGCAGGAAGTTGCGGCGATCATCAGCCAGGCTCTGGTGGCCCATGGTGTGGATGCGACTCTCTCGGGCGGAGCAGCGGTGTCGATCTACACCGACAATCGCTACCAGAGCCATGATCTCGACTTTGTCTCCACCGTCGGCATCAACACCTTGGCGCGGGTGGTGAACAAACTCGGCTTTGTCGTCACACCAAGCCGCCGCCTCTTTGCCCATCCAGAGTCTCAATGGCTGTTGGAGTTCCCTTCCGGACCGCTGGGCTTTGGGAATCGGGTTGTCGACACCAGCAGCCTGCAGACCTTGGAGACCCCCTATGGGCCGTTGCGTGTGATTCCGCCGACACTTTGTGCGATGGATCGGCTCGCTGCCTTCGTGCACTGGCGAGATCGCCAATGCCTGGAACAAGCCATCTGGGTCGCCCAGAGTCATGCCATTGACTGGGACGACCTCAGGAGCTGGGCCAACCAGGAGGGGATGTCAGAGGCTGATTGGCAGTCGTTTCACAGCAATGCCACAGCGCAAAACGGGGGTTAGCGTCCTTCGAGCGCATCGGCGCGATGGAGCCCCACGGTCTCGCAAAGTCGCGGGGAGGCGCTGACTTTCCTCTACTACCTCCACGCCCTCCTACTACCACCACGCCCTCTCCCCACCTGCTTCTGAGGCAGGATCGACGCGGCAGGCCTTTCGTTTTGTCTCACGGCTGCACAATCATGCCGTAATCAGAACGAGTGTCGATTGACGCAATCTCATTCCAGCGCAGCCGGTCTATTCAGTTTCACGGGAGCTCGTCGGGTATGAGACTGTTCGTTAAACGCGACTCAATTCCGTCTCAGTCCAAGTGGGACTCAAGGCGCGATTTGAGCCGAAACATGGGCCTTGAGGAACGTTTTGAGGAACTCTCGAAGAGCACCCGTTGCGCTGCAAAGGATCTCAGCGAAAAACAGCCGGCTTTGAACCGATTGGTCCTGAGTTCGAATCTCAGGCGACCCATGGAATGCCTTCCCACCGAGAACATCAAGGCCCACCTGGAGGACCCCTCAGAGCCGCTGCTGCGCCGGGCGGGCTTCTCGGGGATCGCGCCGGAGGAGCTGAGTGTGGAGCTCAAGGGAATGGTGAACCGCAAGAAGCAGGCCCTGGTGGCCGCCGGCCAGTCCCGCCGCCGGATTCCGAGCACCGCGGCGATCGAGGACTGGCTCGATCGGGTGATGGAGGAGGACCCGCTCTGGGGCTGGGTGTTCGCGATGATCGCCACCTACGGC
>JBIKTO010000395.1:0-3121 GCA_044348065.1 Cyanobium sp. | reverse complement strand
GGCGCGCCGCCGATCCGGCTCCCCGCCCACCGCCGCGGCGCCGGGGGCGATCCAGCTGAGCTGGCCCAGCAGGCCCCCCTCCCCCCAGGGCACGAGCCCCGCATCCACCACCCACTCCGCCTGAACCAGCCCGGCGGAGCGACCCTCCAGGGCGATCCGCTGAAAGCGAGTGGGCAGTCGCAGCGGGTAGGCGGCCCCGCGAGGGAGCGGCGGCAGCTCCAGCACGCCCGCCCAGCTGACCCCCAGAAGGGCGGCCAGCTCGGGGCGCAGCGTCTGGCAGCCCGCGCCGGCCGCCAGCACCACCTGGTGCGCCTCCAGGGATGGGCCGCCGGCTTGCTCCAGGTGCCAGCCGCCGCCGACCGGCTCCAGTCCGACCAGCCGTCCCCGCACGATCGGAACCCCCGCCGCCGCCAGCGCCGGACCCAGCCGGACCGCCAGGCGCACCGTGTCCACCTGGGAGAGGGGCAGGGGCCAGCGACGCCGCGGCCGCCAGCCCAGATCGCCATGGCGGCGCTGCAGCTCCCGCCAGCGGCGGCCCGCCCCGGCCGCCAGCCGCCCCAGGGGGGAGGGCTCCAGGGGCCAGCCGGGCACCACCCCATAGCTCAGGGCCGTGGCGGCGGCGGCGCCCTCGTCGATGAGCCGCACCGCCGTTCCCCGCTGCCGCAGGGCCAGGGCCAGCAGGGCACCGGCCAGACCGCCGCCGACGATCACCACGCCGCCGGCGGCCATTCAGATCAACAGCGTGAAGGAGCCGATCACCCGCTCGAACAGCTCCCGCACCTTCGGCCAGCGCGCCTCATTGGTGCTGGCGGCGAAGGTGTAAAGCCGCCCCCGGTCGACGACGACGGTGGCCAGCTCATGGCGGTCCCGGTCCGCGAGATGCACGGCGTACTCCAGGTCGTAGAAGGTGCGGCTGCTCAGCTCCCGCTCCCTGGCCTCCACCAGCTCCGCCTCCCGGCCGCTGCCCTCCGGGGCGATCACGGTGCGCCGCAGCCGCTCCCCCACCGCCACGGCGCTGCCCAGATCCGCCAGGTTGTTGCCGGCATCCACCTCCGAAATCACCAGGCTGAGGGTCTCGTCGCTGTTGATCAGGTCGTGGAACACCAGCTGGGGGCCGTCCTGCACCTGCACCCGCGTCCAGCCGGTGGGGTAAAGGAAGGCGTACCGACCATCCGGGCTCTGGAACGACTGCAGGCCGGCGGCGGTGGCGCTGCAGCCCACCAGCAGCAGCAGGGAGAGCAGCAGTGGCAGGGTGCGGAGCAGCGGGTCGCGCAGCCGCTTCAGCGGGGGGCGAGCGAAGGCCATGGCGGGCGGGCCGGCAAAGAAGGCCCCCATTCTCAGGGGCGACCGGCACCCAGCCCCGGCTCGCCCTGGCCGCCCCCTAAATTCAGGCCATCCGCAGCCGATCCCTGAGCGGCTTCACCCGGCCCCTGGCCCGCCTGATCGATCAGTTCGAGCGGCTGCCGGGCATCGGGCCCCGCACCGCCCAGCGGCTGGCCCTGCATCTGCTGCGCCAGCCGGAGGAGCAGATCCGCGCCTTCGCCGATGCCCTGCTGGCGGCCCGCAGCCAGGTGGGGCAGTGCCGCCGCTGCTTCCACCTCTCCGCCGAGCCGCTCTGCGAGATCTGTCGCAACGAGGAGCGCAACACCGGCGTGATCTGCGTGGTGGCCGACTCCCGCGACCTGCTGGCCCTGGAGCGCACCCGCGAATTCCTGGGTGGGTACCACGTGCTCGGCGGCCTGATCTCGCCGATGGATGGGGTGGGGCCGGAGCTGCTGCAGATCCAGCCGCTGGTGGAACGGGTGAGCCGCGAGAACGCCTCGGAGGTGATCCTGGCCCTCACCCCCAGCGTCGAGGGGGACACCACCAGCCTCTACCTGGCCCGCCTGCTGCGGCCCTTCACCAGCGTCAGCCGCATCGCCTACGGACTGCCGGTGGGCAGCGAGCTGGAATATGCGGACGAAGTCACCCTGGCCCGGGCCCTGGAGGGCCGCCGTCCCGTCGAATGAGCCGCCGTTCCGCCCCATGACCAAACGCACCAGCCGCTACAGCGCCATCCCGCCCAGCGAACGGCTGCCGGCCTGGCTGCGCGCACCCCTGGGCCAGGCCTCCGAGCTGGAGATGGTGCAGGGGGTGGTGAAGCGCCAGCGGCTGCACACGATCTGTGAGGAGGGCCGCTGCCCGAACCGGGGGGAGTGTTACGCCGCCGGCACCGCCACCTTCCTGCTGGGGGGGCCGATCTGCACCCGCAGCTGCGCCTTCTGCCAGGTGGAGAAGGGCCAGGCGCCGGCGGCCCACGACCCCGGGGAGGCGGAGCGGGTGGCCGAGGCGGTGGCCAGCCTGGGCTTGCGCTACGTGGTGCTCACCGCCGTGGCCCGCGACGACCTGGACGACCACGGCGCCTGCCTGTTCACCGACACGATGGCGGCGATCCGCCGTCGCAATCCCCTGGTGGCGATCGAGGTGCTCACCCCCGATTTCTGGGGTGGCCACCGCCAGGAGTCCGAAGGGCTGGCCGCCCAGCGCCAGCGGCTGGCCAGCGTGCTGGAGGCCGCCCCGGTGTGCTTCAACCACAACCTCGAGACGGTGGAGCGGCTGCAGGGGGAGGTGCGGCGGGGTGCCACCTACCGTCGCTCGCTCGGCCTGCTGGCGGCGGCGCGGGAGCTGGCGCCGGCGATCCCCACCAAGAGCGGGTTGATGCTGGGGCTGGGCGAGAGCTTCGAGGAGGTGGTGGCCACCCTGGGCGACCTGCGGGCGGTGGACTGCCAGCGGCTCACCCTGGGCCAGTACCTGCGTCCCTCCCTGGTCCACATCCCGGTGGCCCGCTACTGGCCGCCTGAGGAATTCGAACGGCTGGGGGCGATCGCCCGGGAGATGGGTTTCCGGGATGTGCGCAGCGGTCCGCTGGTGCGCAGCAGCTACCACGCCGCCGAGTCCTGATCCGGTGGGCATGCCGGAGGCTCGACCAGGCCGCGGCTGGGGGGCCATCGCCAGGATCCTGCTGCTGCTGGCCTTGCTGAATGCCATCCTTTCGCTGATTCTTTATGGCCTTGCCGGGGATGCCGCCGCCGCCGCCTTTCCCCTGATTGCCGGGATCAAGGCCCATCCCCTCCACACCGAT
>JBIKTO010000393.1:0-3122 GCA_044348065.1 Cyanobium sp. | reverse complement strand
GCACCCCCTACGGCAGCGTCAGCCCCAGCAGCGCCGTCACCTGGGTGTCCCAGTCGGTGGCCTCCTTCGGCACCCTGCTGGCGGTGGCCCTCTCCCCGAGCGACTACACCAGCTTCAAGGTGGGAACCACCACGGTGCCCGGGACGGCGGGTCGCGGGATCGTGCGCTTCTACCGCGTCCAGCCCGGGGGCGCCCTGGCGTTCCTGCGCGATGTGGAGGTGGGCTATCTGCCGGATGCGATCGCCTTCAACAGCAGCGGCACGCGGCTGGTGGTGGCCAATGAGGGCGAACCCAACAGCGATTACTCGATCGACCGGCCGGGCAGCATCGGCATCATCTCCATCTCCGGCGCTGCCGGCGCCGAGAGCTTCAGTTACACCGATCTGGGCTTCGCCGGCCTCAGCCTGCCCAGTGGCCTGCGCATTTCCGGACCGGCGGGCACCACCCAGGCCACGGACATCGAGCCGGAGTATGTGGCGATCAATGGCAACTTCGCCTACGTCACCCTGCAGGAGAACAACGGCGTTGCCAAGGTGAACCTGACGACGCGCACGATCGAGCGCATCTTCGCCCTCGGCGCGGTGGACTTCCGCAACCAGCTGGTGGACGTGACCGACCAGGATGGTGGCATCAAGCCGATCCTGGGCAACAACAACCTCGGGCTGCGCATGCCCGATGCGATCGCACCGTTCACGATTGTTCCCAGCGGCAGCGCCTTCCGCGGCCGGGATTATTTCCTCACCGCCAATGAGGGCGACGGCCGCGAGTACACGGGTTACACCGATGAGCAGCGCCGCAACCGCCTGAAAACCCTCAAGGAACAGACCACGGCGCCCTTCACCGCCTTCGGGGCCCGCAGCGTCAGCCTGTTCGACGCTGACAGCGGCGCCCTGGTGTGGGACAGCGGCAACAGCTTCCAGAGCCTGGCGATCGCCGCCCGCGTGTACGACGACAGCCGCAGCGACGACAAGGGCGTGGAGCCCGAGGGGGTGGCGGTGGGGCGCCTGAACGGCCGCACCTACGCCGTGGTGGGTATGGAGCGCACCACCACCTCGATGCTCACGGTGTTCGATGTGAGCACGCCTTCCGCCCCCAGCTGGGTCACCAACGTGCTGCTGCCCGGCAGCCTGTCGCCGGAGGGCCTGAGCTTCGTGGATGCCCGCCAGAGCGCCACGGGCCGCGCCCAGCTGCAGGTGGCCAACGAGGTGTCGAACACCCTGGATCTCCTCGATTTCGAGGCCCTGATCGCCACCCCCGCCGTGGCCGGCGCCGGCACCTACGCGGCCACGATGATCAAAGACCTGGCCGGTGGCCCCTCGCTGCAGGTGTCCAGCCTGCTCACCAACGGTGAGGTGACCAACGGCCTGGCGCCCGGTTCGCCGGTGTATGTGGCCCCGGGCATCTTCGATGGCATGGGCGCCTACGACAACGGCGATGGCACCTTCTCGCTGCTGGTGAACCACGAGCTGGGCAACACGGCCGGCTACCAGATGAGCGTGGACGGCCTCAATCCGGCCGTGGCCGGTGCCCGCATCAGCCGTTTTGTGGTGGCCAAGGACATCGACAGCAACCCCGCCAACGGCTACCAGCCCCGGGTGCTCGCCGGCGGCCTCGCCTACGACCGGGTGATCAGCCCCGATCCGGCTTTCGCCAAGGGGGGCTTCAACCGGTTCTGTGCCGCCAACCTGGCCCCCGCCGGTCAGTTCGCCGGCCGCGGCTTCAGCGACAGCCTCTATCTGCTCGGCGAGGAGACCACGGCGGGGCGCTTCTTCGCCCTCGATCCGGCCAGCCGCAGCCTCCTCCATGTGCCGGCCTTCGGCCTGGGTTCCTGGGAATCGGCCACGCTGGTGGATACGGGCCATGCCGCCACGGTGGCGGTGCTGCTCTTCGACGATTCCGCTGGCGCCCCGCTTTATCTGTGGGTGGGGCAGAAGGTGGCGGGCAGTGCCGATGTGCTGGAGCGCAACGGCATCGCCGCCAGCTGCGGCCGTCTTTACGCCTGGAAGGCGGAGGGGATCGCCCCAACGACCGATGGCCTGGCGGGCGTGGCGCTCAACACCCCGGTGCAGGGCGGCTGGGTGGATCTGGGCAGTGGCAGCCAGATCGCGGCCCTGAGCACGGCGGCGGCCCAGCGCAGCCTGGCCACCAGCCAGGGGGCGATGACCTTCACCCGCATCGAAGACGGCGATGTGAACCCGCTCACGGGTCGCCAGGTGGTGTTCAACAGCACCGGCGGCAGTGGCAGCGATCTGTACGGCGGCACCTACGTGATCGACCTGGCGGCCAGCTTTGCGGCCAATGGGCAACTGCAGGCCGGCGCCACCACCACGCCGCTGCGGGTGCTGGTCGACGCCGACCGCCTCACGGGCCTGGACCGTCAGAACGGTGTGCGCAACCAGGACAACCTGGTGTGGGCGGGCGACGGCACGATCTACCTGCAGGAGGACCGCTCCCTGCCCAATGGCACCGCCAACGGCGCCTTCGGCGCCCAGGAGGCCTCGATCTGGGCCGTGGATCCGCTCACCGGTGTCAGCAGCCGCTGGGCCCAGATCGATCGCAGCGCCGTGCCCGCCGTCTACGGCCAGAGCGACAGCGCCCCCAGCGACGTGGGCAACTGGGAGTCGTCGGGAATCATCGACCTCTCCACGATCTATGGCGCCGCGCCGGGATCGCTGTTCATGGCCAATGTTCAGGCCCACAGCCTCACGAACGGCAACCTGATCGGCTCCGGCTACCTGGTCGAGGGCGGCCAGCTGCTCTTTGTCCAACCCACGATCAACTGATATGGATCCCCTCGCGCGCTTCCTCCCCCGGCTGGTCGCTCCCCTCGGCGCCACGCTGCTCTCCTGTCTGCCCATCGCCCCGGCCGCGGCTGCCGTTAGTCCGGCGTTGATCTCCTTCACCCCGGGGGTCATCGGCGGCTCTGAGGATTTCGCCGGCACGATCGGCTGGGATTTCCACCTTGAGCGCAGTGTGGTTGTCGGCAATCTCGGCTTTTACGACGCCGAAGATCCCGGCCTGCTCTCCAGCCATGAGGTGGGCATCTTCGACGCCACCAGCCGGGCGCTGCTCGTGAGTGGCACGATCCCGGCCGGCAGCTCGGCGCCGCTTTATAACGGCTT
>JBIKTO010000394.1:0-3122 GCA_044348065.1 Cyanobium sp. | reverse complement strand
CCCCATCGCCTCGCCCTGCACCCCGCAGGGCCGTTCCCCCCGGAGCCGCTGCTCCCCCGCCAGCGAACCGGGTGCTGCTCACCCGCTTCCAGACCCACCGCGGCCCCCGGCGGCCATGGCCACCCCGTGGCTCTGGGGCACAAGCCCATGCCCCCCAGGCCTTGCGCCCCTGGTGGGCCGGCCCCGCCCAGGCGGGCGGCCTGCCGCCGGCCCCGCCCAGGCGGGCGGCCTGCCGCCGGCGGCCCCAGCGCGGCCCGCTGAGCACTGAGCAGCGGCAGTTTGTGGTCCGCCACCTGGCGCTGGCGCAGCAGCAGGCCCGTCGCTTTGCGGTGCTTCACGGCCTGGAGTACGACGATCTTCTGGGTCCCGCCTACGAGGGCCTGTGCAAGGCGGCGCTGGGCTTTGAGCCCCGCCGCGGCCATCGGCCCTCCAGCTATGTGGTGCCCAAGGTCAAGGGCGAGCTGCTGCACCACCTGCGGGACATGGGCTTTGCGATGCGCATCAGCCACCGCCTGCGGGAGCTGTGGCTCCGCGCCCGCGCTCCTTTGGCGGCGGGCCTGGCGGATGCGCAGATCGCCAGCGCCCTGCAGGTGCCGCTGGAGCTGTGGCTGGAGTGCCGCGAGGTCTGCGGCCAGCCGCCGCTGCCGCTGCATGAGATCCGGGGCCTCTGAGCCCAGTGAGAACAAGCGATCTGGACATTTTCGGTAGCCTTTCCCACCTGCTCTTTCCCATGGGCACCTCCAGCAAATCCGGCCGCCATCGCGGTCGTTCGCACAGCACCACCCCACAAACCGCATCGCCGCGGCGCCACCGGCCGCCGTTGCCGCCGTTGCCACCAGGCCGGCTCCAGCTCTCGCGCCTACCCGCACCTGCGCCAGCGCCCGAGCACCACAAAGGCGTCCCTGACGCCGACCGCGAGCTGCTGCAGTTCAACGTGCGCCTGGCCAAGAACCGCCAGGCACTGCTGGACACCAACCGGATCGAGCGCAAGGCCTTCCGCGAGCACGCCCGCATCGAGAACGCCGCCGCCGCCTATGCCCGCGAGCTCGGCGCCCTCCTCGATGAACAGGGGTTCACCAGGGGCCTGAGGTTGCCCAAGGTGGCCCGCGACGGCGAGGCGGTGCTGATCGTGCAGCTGTCCGACCTGCACTTCAACGAGCGCGTGGATCTGCCGAGCAACCGCTACGACTTCAAGGTGGCCGCGGCCCGCCTGGCCAAGCTGGCGGCGCGGGTGAAGCAGATCGGCCGCTGCTACGGCGCCCGCAAGGTGGTGATCGCCTGCCTCGGCGATTTTCTCAACAGCGATCGGCGGCTCGATGAGCTGCTGAGCAACGCCACCAACCGCTCCAAGGCCACCCTGTTGGCGGTGGACATCCTGCGGGCGTTCCTGCTGGATCTGCGCAGCCAGTTCCGCCTGGAGATCTACGGGATCACCGGCAACGAGGGCCGGGTGGGCAAGGAGCTGGGCTGGAGCGAGGAGCTGGCCACCGACAGCTACGACCTGATGATCTACGCGATCCTGCGCCGCGGCTTCTCAGGGCTGAGTGGCAAGGAGAAGAACGAGATCCAGTTCTGCGGCTTCCAGGCCAACGAGCTGCTTTTCCAGGTGATGGGCCGCACCTTCCTCTGCCTCCACGGCCATCAGATCGGCGCGAACCTGCAGAAGAGCGTGCAGGAGATCACGGGTAAATATGCCGCCCGTGGCATCACGGTGGACTACACGCTCTTTGGCCACCTGCACGCCACCGCCATCGGCGACTACCACGCCCGCAACGCCTCCCTGGTGGGCAGCAACGCCTACGCAGAAGCCGGCCTGAACTACTGCAGCAAGGCCGCCCAGAACGTCCATGTCGTCACCGCCGGCTCGATCGACGGCATCAAGGTGGACCTGCAGGACACCACCGGCGTGGAGCCCTATCCGTTCGTGAGCGAGTGGGAGGCCTACGCGCCCAAGAGCGAAAGCAAGCTCCACCAGGGGGCGGTGGTGTTTCAGGTGGTGGTCTGATGGCACGCCATTTCTTCCCTGGCCGCGAGAAGCAGCCCCCCGGCGGGTTGCAGCAGCCTCCGGCCTCTGGTTCGCTCGTGGAGGCGATCGACGGCCTCCGCCAGGCGCTCACCCTGCTGGCGGAACGGCTCGGGCCGCCCCAGCCGCCGCCCGTCCCCGGTGGCCGCGGCCGCCATCTGCGGCTGGTGCCCCACGCCGGCACGGGCGACATCCCCTGGGATCTGCTTTCGGTGGTGGAGCTGCGGGCCCTGCTGCGCGACTACCCGATCGATCGCACCTCCCTGCCGGCGCCGATCGAAAACCTGCGCCGCGCCGAGCTGATCGAAGCGCTGCGGCAGATCGGGGCCCTGGGCTTTGGTGGGGAGGGGGCATGAGGCCCCGCTCCCCGCTCGGCTGCCGCCATGGTCGCCGTCGCCCAGGGCGCCGCGTCCCGGTGCCCGGTGCCCTCTGCCAGCGCCAGCGGGATGCCCTGGTGCGCGAGCACCTGTCCCTGGCCGATCGCCTGGCCGGCAGCCTCTGTCGCCGCTACGCCGACCTGGTGGAGCTGGAGGACCTGCGCCAGGAAGCGCGGCTGGAGCTGGTGCGGGCCGCCGCCCGCTGCCAGGGCAACCAGCCGGAGCCGTACCTGCGGCGCTGCATCAGCGGAGCCCTGCTCCACCATCTCCGCGATCGGGTGCTGCTGGTGCGCCTGCCGCCCAAGCGGCGCGACGCCGCGCCCTGGCGGCACCTGAGCCTCGATGTGCCGGTGCCAGGGGCGCAGGAGTGTCAGGCGGAGCAGCTGGTCGCGCCTGCGGAGCCGGTGGAACTGACGGAACCCGACAGCAGCAATGGGCTCAATCCCGAACTGGAGGCCATGCTGGCGGCGCTGCCTGAACGCCAGGCCACAGCCGTGCGGCTCACGGTGCTGGAGGGCCTTTCGCTGCGACTGGCGGGGGAGCAGCTTGGCGTCTCCCCGATGACGGTGCGGCGGGCGCAACGGCTGGGGCTGGAGGCGTTGCGGTTGGGGCTCAGCCCGCACAGGGCCTCGGAGCCCACCAGGGGCGCCCTGCCTTGAGGATCACCATCGGCCGCGCCCGCCGCGGCCTCGGCAGCCTCCTTCCCGGCCAGGTGTATGTCG
>JBIKTO010000392.1:0-3124 GCA_044348065.1 Cyanobium sp. | reverse complement strand
GGAGACAACGCTGATTCTGAACATTAGCCCTGGTGGGGGTGCCGATTGTCTGTACTGAACCTTTCCCGCATCCGTCCCCAGCGTCGGAATAGCCTCTGCCAGAGGTGCAGCCGAAGCGATGGCTCGTTACGCCAGCGCACGAGCTCCTCGATCGCCTCCTCCGGCTCGATGAACAGTCCGCTGATCCGGCTCACGTAGCGCGGGTAGGCGATCAGGCTGGCGTGCACCAGTTCGTCGAGATCCAGGCGGCGCCCCCGCCGCGGGCAGGGCAGATGGTCGTGGGTGAGCCCCCAGCCCGCGTAGAACGGCAGCCCCCAGGTGTGCACCTCCCGGCCGCGCAGCAGCGCCTCGAAGCCCGAGAGGGAGGTGAGCACATGCACCGCATCGACAGCCTCGTAGAGCTGGTGCATGGCCCCCTGCACGATGCGTTCATCCCACAGTCCGGCAAGGTCCAGGGCATCCCCGCTCTGCTGGCGCAGACCGGCCACCACGTCGGGATGGGGCTTGTAGAGCAGCCAGGCCTCCGGTTCCGCCGCCCGCACCGCCTCCAGCAGTTCCCGGTTCGTGCGCGCCCCGGGAGCGCCATAGCGAATCGAAGCGTCGCTTTCCACCTGTCCCGGTACCAGCACCACCCGGCGGGCATGGGCCGGTCGCTGCCAGGGGGGGGCGGGCAGGTTGTATTTCGTGATGGCTGCGGCCACCAGCTGGTGGCGCAGCGCCGCGCCCCGCTGCCGCTCGCTGTCGCTGAATCGATGGTTGGCGAGCCGCCTCTCCAGATCCGACGGGCAGAGCGCGTCGTAATACAGACCGCTGCGATCCACCACCCAGGAGACCGGGGCGATCAGGTCGGCCCCGAGTCCAACCGAGCGCAGGAAACCGTCCTCGACCCGCAGCAGGGGCGCCGTCCCCGCGGACTCCTCGCGCCGGTCCAGACCCCGTCCCGGATCCCGCCCCCAGATCGCCAGGGCCTCCCCCCAGTCCGAAGGCCTGGCGTCGCGGCGACGGAACCGCACCTGGCTGCCCGCCAGAAAGCGGCGCAGGATCGGCTGCTTCCAGGGCTTGAAGCCGAAGGCCTCGATCCGATCCGGCAGCGACCGGCGCAGGCGCTGCTGCAGGCCCAGAACCCCCATCAGCCGCTCGGGCGGGCAGGGACGCAGGCTGTGAGGGTCCAGGTAGGTGGGATAGGCAACCAGGGAGGCGTGGATGAGTCGTTCCAGATCGCTTCCCCCCCGCCGACGTTCCGGTGTCGGCAGGGCATCCCGGGTGAGGCCCCAGCCGGCATAGAAAGGCATGCCGAAGCAGTGCACCGGCCGCTGCCACAGCAGGGCTTCAAAGCCCAGCTGGGAACTCACGACGTAGACGGCGCAGGCCCGCTCCAGCAGAGCGGCGGGGTGGCCCCCATCCGCGCAGACCAGGATGCGTGGATCGGTGAGGGTGCGCGGATCAAAGTGCCCCTTCTTGCGGCGCCGCACCACATCCGGGTGGATCTTGAGCACGATTCGCCGGTCGGGGTGATCGGCCAGAGCGGCGGCGAGCATCGCCTGGAAACGGTCCGCATCCGCCAGGGCTCCGCGGATGGAGAGATCCCCGGCGGTCTGGTCGACCACCAGCACAAAGGGGCCCGGGGGTGTCGGCGATTCGACCGCGCCCATGTATTTGCTGAGCCGCTCCTGGCACCACAGGTCGCGCAGGGCCGCGGCCCGCTGGCGCTCCGGCCCGGCCAGCGGGGCGGCGATGAGCGTTTCCAGCCGGCTGGGACGACCGGCGTCGTAGTAGATGCCTAGGTCGTCGAGGACCAGCGAGAGGGGTGGGCCTTCGCTGCCGAGCCCCAGGGAGCGCAGGAAGCCGTCCTCGCAGCGCCACAGGGGCACACCGCGCCGGCGGGCCAGCCGCTCCGCCTGGCGTGCCGATGGCTTCTGCCCCCACCCGAGGACCGCATCCAGTTGCGGGCAATGGTTGGCCTGGGGGCCGCTGTGCAGTTGCGCGGGCTCCAGAAGCGCCCTCAATGTGCGGATCCGCGCCATACCGCGAGTGGGGACGCCCAGGTGCGGTGCGCTCTCCAGCAGCGGATGCGGGCGTAAGGATCGAGCCATGGATTCCGGCGGCCTGGGGATTTCGAACTGACCACCCTCCATGTCGGCTCAGACTGTCCCGTGTTCCGATGCGTACTGTTTCGTTCTGGACGGTGATGACCGCCAGCCTATGGCGCTCCCGTCGCTGCCTGCTTTCCCTGGAGGATCCAGGCGCGGACCGGGAGCGGCTGGCCGCCTATCTGGCCCTGGTGGACCGCCCGATGGCGGCGCTGCTGGCCCGGGATCGGCTGGAGCCTCTCAGCCCGGGCCGCTTTCTGTACCGCTCCCGTTCAAGCCTCTTTCTGGGCCGGGAGCTGCGGCCCACTCTCGAACTTCAGGTCAGCTGGGATGGCGAGCGGCTGCAGATGGCCTCTCGCCGCTGTCGGATCGCCGGCATCGGGCGCTGGGAAGAGGTGGTGCGGCTGGTTCTCAGCGCCGAGCTGTGGCCGGGGCCGTCCTGCCTGGAGGGGGAGGCTGCGATCTCCCTGGAGCTCCCCCAGGTCCTCACTTCGCTGGCCCGCCCGCTGATTGTCGGCGCCCTGGATCTGGCGCTGGAGAGGATCGAACTCCGGCTGCAACGCGGCCTGCGCCGTGATTTGCTCGTCTGGCTGATGGACCCAGGCGTATCAGGGTAATGTAGGGAGTCTCTTCTGCAACGCGAAGGCCTTTGGCATCCATCCCCGCTGGCACCAGCAGCGCTGGCACGGGGCGATCACCCCGCCAGGGCGACGGCATTCAGGGGCTTAGCGGCTGGCGGGTGCAGTGGCGGGTCGTTGACGCCCTCACCTATCGCGAGCTGCGCACCCGGGTGGGCGAAACTCGCGGCGGTTTCCTGGGCATCCTGCTGCAGCCGATCGGCAATCTCCTGATCTGGACCGCCTTCCTCTCTCTGCGTAGCCATGACCGAAGCGGCAATCTGAATATTGTTCTATTTCTGACCTCAGGCATTATTCTTTTTCGTATTTTCAGTCAGACCGCCACGCGCAGTATTAAAGCAATCAGTGCCAACGAGGCCCTGCTTTTTTATCGACCTGTTAAGCCAATCGACACGG
>JBIKTO010000391.1:0-3126 GCA_044348065.1 Cyanobium sp. | reverse complement strand
ACCACCCTCCAGGCCTGGCTGCCCCTGCTGGGCTTCCACTGGTACGGCGAGCCCAGCCCCGCCGGGCCGGCGCCGGTGGCGGTGAACCGGGCCGACGCCGCCGAGCTGCAGCAGCGGCTGGGGCTCTCCCCCGAGCGCTGCGCCCGCCTGCTGGCCGAGCGCGGCCGGGCGCCGTTCCGCGATCTGGCGGAGCTGCAGCAGCGCCTGCAGCTGCCCGCCGCCCTGGTGGAGGGCTGGATCGGGCGCGTCGGCTTCGATCCACCCGAGGCGGCAAAACCACCGGGCCCCGCCCGCAGGGGGCCGGCCCTGCCGCCCACGGCGCGGCGCCCCCGATGAGCCGCCAGGGGGAGCTCTTCGCCGGCGATCCCCTCAGCGGCGGCGCCAGGCCCGCCGCGGCGCCGCCCCTGCTGCGCCACCAGCTGCTCGCCTGGCAGGAACGGGTCGCCGCCCACCAGGCGCCCCTCTTCGCCCGCCAGGGCGCCGCGCCGGCCGAGCAGGGGCTGCTCTTCGCCGCCGCGCCCGCCGCCGCCCTCGCACCCGCACCCGCCGCGCCCGCCGACGACCCCGCCGCCGCCGCCGCCAGCCTCGATCCCCTCGCCCTGGCGCCCCAGAGCCTCTCCTTCTGGCGCTGGCCCAGCGCTCCCCACCAGGGCGCCGCCCTCTACCTCGTGATCGACCGGCCCGCCGATCCCGCCCCGCCCCTGCTCCTCTACGTGGGTGAAACCGGCCGGGCCGACCGGCGCTGGAAGGGCGACCACGACTGCAAGGCCTACCTGGCCGCCTACGGCGAAGCCCTCGCCGCCGCCGACCTGCCCGCCCGCCTCAGCATCCGCTTCTGGCTCGACGTGCCCGCCGCCATCGGCCCGCGCCGCGCCCTCGAGCAGGCCCTCATCCGCCGCTGGCTGCCCCCCTTCAACAAAGAAACCCGCGGCCGCTGGACCACCCCCTTCACCGCCGTTCCCGACTGAGTCGCGCGGTACGCCTGGCTACGATCACGGGTCGCCCGCCCGGCACCGGCCCATGGATTTCCTCGCCCCCACCAGCTCCGGCAACGCCCTGGACACCTGGGAGGGCGACACCCTGGCGGTGGGCCTGTTCAGCGACCCGGAACACCCGGGCCGCGCCCAGCTGGCCCAGCGCTTCGGCGACGACCTGGAGCAGCACCTGCAGCTGCGCCGCTTCAAGGCCAAGCCCGGCGAGAGCGTCTGCATCGAGCGCCTCGGCCAGATCCCCTCCACCCTCGCGATCGTGGGCCTCGGCGACGCCGCCGACTTCCACCTCACCGCCCTGCGCCACGCCGTGGCCAGCGCCACCCGCATCGCCTCCAAGGTGGGCTGCCGTCACCTCGGCCTGCTCATGCCCGTGGAGGGCCTCGGCGCCGCCGCCGCTGCCGCCGCCATGGCCGAAGCCGCCCGCCTCTGCCTCTACGCCGACCAGCGCTTCAAGAGCGAGGCCGAACCGCGCACCCTGCCGGAGCAGGTGTCCCTGCTGGGCCTCAGCGACGAGGCCGCCGAAGGGCTGGAGCACCTCGACGCCATCTGCGGCGGCGTGGAACTCGCCCGCCAGCTGGTGGCCGCTCCCCCCAACATCGCCACCCCCCAGGCCCTCGCCGATGTGGCCGCCGACATCGCCCGCGAATACGGCATGGAGCTCAAGGTGCTCGAACGGGCCGACTGCGCCGCCCTCGGCATGGGCGCCTTCCTCGGCGTTGCCCAGGGCTCCGAGCTGCCCCCCAAATTCATCCACCTCACCTACCGCGCCGCCGGCGACAACCTGCGCCGCGTGGTGCTGATCGGCAAGGGCCTCACCTTCGATTCCGGCGGCTACAACCTCAAAACGGCCGGCTCCCAGATCGAGATGATGAAATACGACATGGGCGGCAGCGCCGCCGTGCTCGGCGCTGCCCGCGCCATCGGCCAGCGCCGCCCCGAGGGGGTGGAGGTGCACGTGATCGTGGCCAGCTGCGAAAACATGATCAGCGGCAACGCCATCCACCCCGGCGACATCCTCACCGCCTCCAACGGCACCACCATCGAGATCAACAACACCGACGCCGAAGGCCGCCTCACCCTCGCCGACGCCCTCGTCTACGCCAGCAAGCTCGAACCCCACGCCATCGTTGATCTCGCCACCCTCACCGGCGCCTGCGTGATCGCCCTGGGCGAGGAGATCGCCGGCCTCTGGACCAACAGCGACCTGCTCGCCGATGGGCTTCTCTCCGGCGCCACCGCCGGTGGCGAGGCCCTCTGGCGCATGCCCCTGCGCGATTCCTACCGCGAAGGGCTCAAGAGCACCCTCGCCGATTTCAAGAACACCGGCCCCCGCCCCGCCGGTTCGATCACCGCCGCCCTCTTCCTGCGCGAATTCGTGGCCAAGGGCATCCCCTGGGCCCACCTCGACATCGCCGGCACCGTCTGGAGCGACAAGCCCCGCGGCCAGGATCCCGCCGGCGCCACCGGCTTCGGCGTCCAGACCCTGGTGAACTGGATCTGCGACGGCGCGCCGGCCTAGGTTGGCCGCCGCCGCTGCAGCGCCGATGGCCCTCCCCAAGATCCGTTGGTACGTCAAGGCCCAGCTCGGGGTGCTGCTCCTTCCCGCCGGCCTCTGCGTGTTCGGGGAAGCGCTGATCCGCAAGGCCTTTCAGCCCGATCGCGGCCCCTGGTTCTGGTACGGCACCCTCGGCCTGATCCTGATCAACGCCGGCGTGGGGCTGATGATCGAAAGCGGCCTGCTGCGCGGTTATCCCGGCCGGCTGCGCGACTGATCCGGGGCCTCAGGCCGCCGCCACACCCGCCGGGCAGGCCAGCGGCGCCTCCAGCTCATGGATCTGCCAGTGGGCCCGCTCGCCGCACTCCGCCAGGATCGCCTCGATCTGCTCCGCCGCCGCCGCCGGTGAGGCGTAGGGCCCGATGTAGCGCGTCTGCAGGCCGTCCCGGATGGTCAGCAGATACATACCCAATCCTTCCCGCGGGACGCAACCAAACTAGGGCTGGCGAACCGGCTTGACCAGGCCGGAGGCCCGCCCTCAGGTGCTTTTCACCGGATTGGCAAGTTCTGCGCCTTTCGCCACCGGCGCCGCCTCCGTCTCCGGAAGCTGACGCGCCGCCGCCGCGCTCTCCGCCCATG
>JBIKTO010000389.1:0-3133 GCA_044348065.1 Cyanobium sp. | reverse complement strand
CCGGCCGTGCTCTATGAGCCCGGCACCTATTCACTGCCAAAGGACACCAAGTATCTGGCGGTGGTGGTGCGCACCCAACTGTTCAATCCCAAGGATCCAGCAGAGATCGCTGAGGTGAATCGCCTCCAGGATTCGGTGGTGGTGAAGGCGGACAGTAGCGACCCGCTACCGCCGCAGCGTTGGGATCAGGTTTCCCTCCAAGCCATCACCCAGCGCTATGAGCGGGAAGCCAAGACCTATCCCAGTTACAAGGGAATGATGGGACCCCGCGGAACGGTGAATGAACGCACCCGCCATCTGGCGGCGGCCGCCGCCTGGGGCCTGAACCCGGAGACCGATGCCACCTATCTGAGCACCCCCGGTGCGTTTAATCACCGCCTTTGCCACATCGCCACCTATACGGTGCCGGAGAACAAAGCCTTCTGGTCGATCACCCTTTATGGCGAGGATGGCTATATGAAGCATGCCAATGCTGTGGTCAATTCCAGCAACGTGGTACTCAATTCCAATGGCACTTTTACCGTGGCGTTTGGCTCTGAGCAGGCCTGCGGTCAGCGACCCAATCGGCTGGATGTGGCGCCGGGCTGGAATCTGATTATGCGCATTTATCGGCCAGGCCCTTCGGTGCTCAGCGGCGCCTACACGCTGCCGACACCCACTCCTGTGCCCTGATGCTTGGCGGTTTGGGATGGAGGTGACCATGGCTGCTGACGCTGCGCGCATCCCCCTGCTGGCAACGCCCAGCCTGAGTCACTCGTTTGATTGCCCGCAATCCTGGGCGGATCACCTCAACGCGTTGACGCCGAGTCATCTCTGTGAGCCAAGGGCACGACAGGGGCTATTTGTCAATCGCATGGCCATGCTCCCCCTTGGCTGCATGCGGATTCTGAGCACATACGGAAGTGCGATCCAACTGGAAAGCAAGGGTTCGGGTCTCGCCCACCTGGTGATGCCCTATCGGGGGCTCACGCGCTGGCGCATTGATCGCCATTGGCTGGACAGTTGGACCCACGAATCCCTTTTGTATGTGCCGCCTGGTCCGCTTCAGATTGAGAACACGGTGACAGCTGGCATTGTGACATTTGTCGATCCCGATGCTCTGCTGCAAACAGCACTCTCCATGGCTGGCGTCCATGAAAACAACGTGATAATCAAGGCAACCCTCTCATCACCACAGTTGATCCCATTGCAGGAGCATTACAATCGGAGCCTGGCCAGGGTCCTCTATTCGACCTATCAGAATCTTGATCTTCTCCTGTCTACAGGTGCTAAAGCCCTCCATCACTCTCGGATTGATGATCAGATTCTGCGCCTTTGGGTTTTGCTGTTGGTTCCAGGGCTGCAAGCAGCCGATGACTGTTCGAGCCAGGTTTTTCTGGGGGAGAATGGATCTGCTTGGGTGAGGGCTCTTGCGGCCTGGATCGAAGCCCATGCGGATCAAGCCTTGGCGCTGAGTGATCTGGAACGACAGTCGGGTTATTCACGCCGCAGTCTTCAGTTGGCTTTTCGCTCCCACATGGGCTGCAGCCCGATGCAATGGGTGAAGCGCTGCCGGATGCAGAAGGCACGTGAGCGTCTCAAGCACCCTGCGTACGGTGATTCTGTTGCCTCGGTGGCTTACGGACTTGGCTTTATGAATGTGACCTCCTTTAGCCGTGATTTCAGGCGCCTCTTTGGTGAGCGACCTTCGGCGGTGCTCCGGCAGGCACGCTCGTAGCCTTCCCCTTGGAGCCAGCACCGCCAGCGGCTGGAGCAGCGGGATTGGAGTGGTTGATGGGCGCTTCTCTCCCCCGCCTCAGTGGCTGCCGCCTTCCTCCCCCGCTGAACGCTGAGCCATTTCAGAAGCGGGAGCCCGGCGTCTTCAGGAAGCCCAGCTCCTCGGCGCTCGACACCCGCCCCAGAACCGTGTTGCGGTGAGGGAAGCGGCCAAAGCGGGCGATCACATCCCGGTGGCGGCGGGCGAAGTCGGCGGTGCGGGGATCGCTGAACCGCTCGAACAGCGGCAGGGCCGCCTCCTGCACCGCCAGGTCTTCGCTGTGCATCAGCGGCATCAGCCAGAACTGCCGCCGCGCCTGCTCGGACTCAGCCTCCAGCCAGCCGCGCTCCACCGCCTTCAGGCTCAGGGCCAGGGCCTGGGGATCGCCGGCGAAGGCCATGGCGGTGTCGCGCCAGATCTGGCGTGGGAACTGATCGAGCAGCAGAACCAGCGCCAGGCCTCCTGCCGCTTCCGTGCCCCAGGCGCCGAGCTCACCGGCGATGGCGCGTCGGGTCAGCCCCAGAAAGCGTTGCTGCAGCAGGGCGTCAAAGGCCGGGTCCTTGGCGAACCACTGGCGCGGCCGGCTCTGCACGAACCAGAACTCCAGAACCTCCGCCGCTTGTTCCCCGTGGCCTTTCATCAGAGCAGGGCCTGCACGCTGACCACCTTGTCCTCCAGGGTCTGGTTTTTGTCGGTGCGTGTGTTGATCTGCACCGTCGTGTAGATGCGGGGGCAGCTGGATCTTGAGGCCGGCATCGGAGAGCACCGTCTCGCAGGCGGCGATGGACGGGGCCAGGTGCACGCCCACCCCGATCGGCACCACGCACAGATCCACGATCACCTTCATGGTCAGCCCCGGCGGATTGCTCCCATCGTGGAAGCAGCTGCCTCGGAGCTGCCATGTCCGTATTCCCTTTCCTGGTGATCGTCCATGCCCTGGCCGCCACGGTGTGGACCGGTGGCCATCTGGTGCTGGATCTTGGGGTGCTGCCCAGGGCGCTGCGGGCGCAGAGCGCGGCCCAGATCCGCGCCTTCGAGGAGGTCTTTGAGCCGCTGGGGCTCACTGCCCTCGCCATCCAGGTGCTCACCGGCCTGTGGATGGGCTGGATCTACCTGCCGGGCTTCCAGGGGCTCTTCGACCCTGCCAACCCGATCGGGCTGCTGGTGGGGGTGAAGCTGCTGCTGCTCGCCGGCACCGCCACCCTGGCCGTTCATGCCCGGCTGCGGCTGATTCCCAATCTCACCGACGACAACCTCAGCGGCCTGGCCTGGCACATTCGCGGCATCACCGCCCTGGCGATCGCCTTCGTGGTGGTGGGGGCGCTGATCCGGCTGGGGGGGCTGGACTGAGAAGGGCACAGGGCCACAACGGAACCA
>JBIKTO010000390.1:0-3133 GCA_044348065.1 Cyanobium sp. | reverse complement strand
ACCCTCACCCCACCACCACCCCCGCCGCTCTCAGCGCCCCCGACAGCGCCCACACCTCCACCAGCAGCTCATGCCAGGGGCTGATCGTGGCCATGTCCAAGGCCATCGGTGCCGGTGTGGCGGCCCGCAGGGCGCGGGCGGCGCGCAGCTGCGCCTGGGCTTCCTCCAGCCGCTCGCGGAAGGCCAGGCGCCGCTCCGGTACCATGACCCTGTCGGGGCAGTGATCCAGCAGCAGCAGGCCGCGCTGGAACGACTCATCGAAATCCTGCAGCAGCGGCGTGAGCACCTCCTCCAGCAGGGCGGCGGGATCCGGCAGGGGGGTGGGTTCGTTCATCTCTCAACCTTAAAAAACATCCGGCGCCGTCCTGGGGGTCGGAATGCCGTCCCCCGGCGCGGCCCCGTTCAGCCCAGCAGCAGACCGCCCTCCTCCTGCAGCGCCGCGCGGCTGCTGCGCAGGTCGTGCTGCAGATCCTCCAGGGTCAGCCGTTGCAGTTCCCGCTCCAACGCCCGCTGCAGCCGCCGTTGCAGGGCTTCGGTCACGCGGGCGGTGGCGTCGGTGGGATTCTCCAGCGCGGGTGGGGGCTCCGCCGGGGCGATGGCGGCCAGCACCTCCGCCAGGCTCACAGCCGCCGCTGGTCGTAGCAGCCGGTAGCCGCCGTGGCGGCCGCGTCGGGCTTCCACCACCCCCGCCCGCCGCAGCTTCAGGAGCAATTGCTCCAGCGAAGCGGCCGGCAGCTCCGCCGCCGCCGCCAGCTCCGGCATCGCCCGCCAGCACTCCGGCTCCTGGGCCAGCTCCAGCAGGGCCCGCAGGGCCTGGGTGGCGCTGCGGCCGATCAGCACAACGCTGCTTTGCGGAAACTGGGCAATACAGCCGAACTCCTTATCTTGCGAGCAGACAGCTCATCCTTCCATGCTCTCGCCTTTGCGGTGTCGTGTCGCAACCGCGACTGCGCTGCTGCTCCCCCTGCTCGGCGGCGATTTCCTGGCTTCCGCACCCGCCCGTGCCCAGTCCACCAGCCCTGTCAGGGTGCCCCTGCAGTGGGCATCCGATCCCGACAACACCTCCATCCGCAAGCTCGGCCTGCTCGCCGCCCTCAACGGCGGCCAGCCCCAGCTCTTTGAATTCGACACCGGCGGCACCGGCTTCTTCGCCACCTACGGCAACGGCAGCACCTGGTGGGGCAGCGCCCCCGCCTGCAGCACCTCCCCTTGCACTCCCTTCACCACCACCTACGACAGCGGCCTCACCTACAGCGGCAACCTTGTGAGCGGCTCGGTGACCCTCTTCGGCGGCACCGCCGCCCATCCCTTGCTCAGCGCCACGGGCCTCAGCCTCGGCCAGACCACCTCCATCACCTGCAACCCCGCCGCCGATTGCGCCAGCAAGATCGGCAAAACCAGCGAATCCGGCTGGGATAGCGCCACCGGCCAGCGGCAGCCACCCGTGCAGGGCAACTTCTACGGCGATTTCGGCCTCTCCCTCCGCAATGGCGGTAGCGCCGGCCCCAATAGCCTGATCACCCAGGACGCCTTCTGGGCCGCCTTTGATCCGGCCATCCGGCGCGGTTACCGCGTGCACGCCGCCAGCAGCAACCCCTGGGTGCAATTCGGCCTCTCCGCCGCCGACCTCGCCCCCCAGCCGCGGCGCTTCGCCCTCAACAGCACCGGTGGCACCAGCGTGGGCTCCCTGCAGGTGAGCGATGGCAGCACCGTCTTTGCCGCCCCCGACCTCACCACCCTCCTCTTCGACTCCGGCGCCACCACCACCATCCACACCGGCCAGATCACGATCAACAACGTCTCCTTCCCGCCGGGCAACGTTCCCTGCTCGCTCACCAGCCTGGGTTGTCCGTTCCCCACCAATCAGCCCAACTCCACCACCGTTCTCAATGGCGCCCAGGTGCAGATGAGCGGCCTCAGCCTCAGCACCGGCTTGCCCATCCCCATCCTGGATTTCGTGGCCGGCAGCACCAAGACCACCTCACCCGCCTTCAATGAGGTGGCGGTGCAGGGCTACTCCACCGCCAGCAGCAATCTGGCCCCCGCCTGCGCGGCCCTGCCCTCGCCCCAGCCCTGCTTTTACGTCAACACCGGCATCCTGCCCTTTCTCAGCAACGACGTGATCGTGGATCTCGCCTCCTGGAGCATTGCCAATCCGCAGGGGGACCTCACCCTCATTCCCCAGGTGCCCGCTCCGCCAGCCCTGGCCGCCCCCTTCTTCGCTCTTGCCGCGGCCCGGCGTCTGCGGCGACGGCTCCTCCCTCAGCGCAAGGCCTGAAGGCGCTCCAGCAGGTGCTCCAGCGTGTAACCAAACAGGGCGGGATCGGGATCCTTGCCGCCCAGATCCCCCAACCCCAGCTCCGCCCAGCGGGCATCCACCCGCGCCTCCAGTTCGGCGTCGCGGCTGAGCGGTTCTCCCCACTCGTGGCGTCGCTCTGGGCCGATCTTGGTGGTGGCATCGATCGCCAGGCGGCCCCCCAGCCCCAGCCGTTCACTGGCGAAATCGAGGCTGTCGAACGGCGTGTCCTCCAGCACGAACAGATCCCGCTGCGGATCCACCTGCGCCGCGATCGCCCAGATCACCTGGCGCGGATCGCGGATGTTGATCGCCCGGTCCACCACCACTACAAATTTCGTGTACGTGAACTGGGGCAGGGCGCTCCAGAACGCCATCGCCGCCCGCTTCGCCTGGCCCGGATAGGCCTTGTCGATCGAGAGCACCGCCAGCTTGTAGCTGAGCGCCTCCATCGGCAGGAAGAAATCCACGATCTCCGGCACCTGCTGCCGCAGGATCGGCGTGTAGATCCGGTTCAGGGCGATCGCCAGCATCGCCTCCTCCTTCGGGGGCCGGCCGCTGAAGGTGGTGAGGAAGATCGGATCCCTGCGGTGCGTGATGCAGTGAAAGCGCACCAGCGGCGAGGCCTCCACGCCGCCGTAGAAGCCCATGTGGTCGCCGAACGGTCCATCCGCCAGCTCCTCGCCCGGCGTGATCGTGCCCTCCAGCACCATCTCGCTGTGGGAGGGCACCTCCAGATCGAGGGTTTTGCAGCGGCACAGCCGTACGCCCTCACCGCCGTAGAGCCCCGCAAACAGCCATTCGCTCAGCTGCACCGGGATCGGTGTCGCCGCCGCC
>JBIKTO010000052.1:0-9661 GCA_044348065.1 Cyanobium sp. | reverse complement strand
GAAGGTGGGCGCCAGCGAGACCAGCGGCGGCCAGGTGGTCACCGGCACCCAGGCCAACCGCTCCGCCAAGACCACCGGCAATGAGGCGGCCACCTGCCGGGTGATCACCGGCACCGAGTATCTGGGTGCGGAGGTGTTCGAGACCTTCTGCCAGAGCGGACCGCTCACGCGCCAGCCGGCCAAGGTGCGCGTCAGCGCCACCACCCACGGCAACCGGGTCACCGGCAATGAGGTGGGCCGCTCAGAGAAGGTCACCGGCGATGAGCCGGGCACCTGCAAGCTTGTCACCGGCACGGAGTATGTGTCCGCCAACCAGGCGGCCTCCTGGTGCGGTGGCGCCAACCCCAGCCCGCGCAAGGTGGGCCAGGCCCAGACCCACGGGGGCCTGCGGGTGTCCGGGGTGATGGTGGGTCGCTCCGAGAAGGTCACCGGCGACGAACACGGTTCCGGTCGCCAGCTCACCGGCGATCAATACGTCACCGAAGCCCAGGAGGTGCCCGGTCGCGCCCCCACCAAGGTGTCCACCCTGCAGACCCTGCGCGGCACGGGCATCACCGGCACCCATGTGGGCCGCAGCGAGCATGTCACCGGCGATGAGCCTGGCAGCTGCCGCCTGGTGACCGGCGACGAATACATCGGCACCCAGCAGTACGAACGCTTCTGCGGCACCCGCCCGGCGCCGGAGGCGGCCAAGGTGGGCTTCAGCACCACCAACCGCGCCCAGGTGGTGAGCGGCACCCGCACCGGGCGCTCCAGCAAGGTCACCGGCGATGAGCCGGGCACCTGCAAGGCGGTGACCGGCACCCCCTACGCCGGGCTCGAGGAGGCCGGCAGTTGGTGCCCCACCCCGGCGGTGGATCAGATCCGGGCCCGCACTCCGGTGCGCATGGGCACCGTGATGAGCGGCATCCAGCCCGGTATCGGCGGTGTGATGACCGGCGCCGAGCGGGGTGCCTGCGAGGACGTGACCGGCACCCCATATGTGGGACCGGATCAGCGCGCCGCCGCCTGCGGTGCGGCCCCGGCCGGTTCCGCCGCCGACTTCCCTCGCCCGCTGGATGACCAGCCCTGGCAGCGCTTCTCGGTGCAGTCCCCCGCCCAGGCGGCCTTCTCCACCCGCCAGAACGGTGGCGGGGTCACGGGAACCCGCTACGAGGACAGCCGCAGGATTACCGGCCCTTTTGACCTGGCCGGTGGCAAAGTCACCGGCACCGAGGAATTCCGCTTCGACCACCGCGCCCCCCAGCGCTCCCGTGGTCCCATCCCCGCCGCGCCTGTGAGCGTTGATGAGGATGTGCGCCCGGTCTCCCGGGTGACCGGTGAAGGCAACTCCTCCGGTCAGAAGATCACCGGCGACGACTGGGATCGGGGCGAGCGGGTGACCGGCACGGAGGGGGCTTCCGCCCGGCGCCGCAACCCCAGCCGGCCCGGACCGATGACCGCCATGCCCGCCTACCAGCCGAAGCGGAATGAGGAAACCCCCGAGCCCGTGAGCCGCATCACCGGCTCCAGTGGCAACACCACCGCCGGATCGCTGATCACCCTCTCCGGCGGCGCCCGCGCCTGATCCGCTGATGCCCCGTCGCCCCGCTCCACCGCTTCTGCCCCTCGCCCCTACGGCGCCACGCCGCCGTCCGGGGGGCGGGGAGCTGGCTTCGGAGCGTCCCGAACCCAGCCCGCCGGTCCCCGAGCCTCGGCCGCGGCGCCGGCCCGTTCCCAGCGCCAGCAGCAACCCACGCCCGACTGGCCGCAGGCGTCCGCGGCCCGAGCCCCTGGCCGCCGTGCGTCAGCGTTCCAGCGGCGGCAGCCCCACGGGCGTCGCCCCCGCGGCCTTGCGCTCCGATCGCCCCCATCCCCTCACCGATACCGCGGCGAACGGGGCCCTGCTGGCCTACGACGAGCAGGTGAAGGGCAGCTTCGATCGCATCGTGCCGGTGCTGCGCAAGCTCTCGGCGCTGCAGCACGAGGAGGACTTCCTGGCCCGGGCCCAGCGGCTGGCCCTGGCGGAACTGGGCACCGAGCTGCCCCTGCCGATCCTGGAGACCGCCTGGGTCACCCAGCTGGACATGCGCACCCTGTTCGCATGGTGTGTGTTCCAGGCCTACGAGCAGACCAGCTCCAGCTTCTTCCAGGACGATCACCTGGCGGGCGGCCCCGGCAGCGCCAGGGCGCGGGAGTTTGAGGAGTTCCTGCTCGGCTGTGGTTTCCACCTGCTGGACATCACCCCCTGCGCCGACGGCCGGCTGGCCCACGCCATCGCCTATGCCCTGCGCCTGCCGTTCAGCTCGGTGCGCCGCCGCCCCCACGCGGGCGCTCTCTTCGATGTGGAGAACACGGTGAACCGCTGGGTGAAGACGGAGCATCGCCGCTACCGGGAGGGGGTTCCCAATCCCGCCCACGCCGATACCCGCTACCTCAAGGTGGTGCTTTATCACTTCAGCTCCCTCGACCCCAGCCATGAGGGCTGCGCCGCCCACGGAAGCGACGACGCGGCCGCCGCCCGGCGCGGTCAGGAGCGCCTGGGCGACTTCCGCATGGCGGTGGAGAACAGCTTCTGCTGCGGCGCCTCGGTGGATCTGCTGCTGATGGGCCTCGACACCGACACCGACGCCATTCGTGTGCATGTGCCGGGACTGGATGGCAGCATCAACCTGGAGCGCTGGCTCGATGCCCGGGATGTGTATGAAGCCACCCGTTCCCTGAGCCCCCAGGAGGGACGGCTGCGCATCCAGGCGCTGGTGGAGCAGGCCGCCGCCGCCAGCCCCGATCCAGGCCTGGTGAGGCTGATCGCCCGGCTGCTGGAGCACAACCTCTCCCAGATCGATCTGGTGCGCCAGGCCCATGGCGGCCACTACGCCGACGCCGGCCATGCCGAGCGCTTCATCGGCGTGGGCATCGGCTTCAAGGAGATCCACCTGCGCAACCTCACCTACTTCGCCTACATGGACACAGTGGAGGAGGGTGCGGCCGATCTGGACGTGGGCGTGAAGATCTTCAGCGGTCTGAATGGCTCCAGGGGTCTGCCGATCCCGGTGGTGGTGCGCTTCGACTACAACGGCGCGGTGCCGGGTGCGCGCGAGCGGGCGATCCGCCACGGCGAACGGGTGGTGGAGGCGCTGAAGAATCGCTATCACGAGCTCTTCAGCCAGGGCCTGCTGCACGCCCTGCTCACCGTGCGGGAGACCGGGCGTCACACCGCGGCGGAAACGATCGCCTCCACCATTGTGTTCGCGTCCGCGGGGGGCCATTGAGATGATCATCTGCAAGGTGGTGAAGCCGTTGGTGTCCACCAACCGCATCCCCGATTTCGAGCACAAGCACCTGCAGGTGGTGCTGGATGGCAGCACCCAGAAGGTGGCTGTTGACGCGGTTGGCAGCAAACCCGGCGACTGGGTGATCTGCGTGGGCAGCTCGGCGGCGCGTGAGGCGGCCGGCAGCAAGTCGTATCCCAGCGACCTGACGATCGTGGGCATCATCGACCACTGGGATCCGGAGGCCGGCAAGGCCGCCCCCAGCGCGGCGAGCGGAGGGGCGAAGTGATGGAGATCCATCAGGTGACCGGCTCCCTCGTCTGCACCTACCGGGTGCCCGGTCTCGACCATTGGAACCTGCGGGTGCTTCGCAGCGCCAAGGGAAAGCTGGCCGTGGCGGTCGATCCGGTGGGCGCCTCACCGGGCAACTGGGTCTTCACCGCCAGTGGCTCCGCCGCCCGCTTCGCCTGTGGCAATCCGGAGGTGCACACCGATCTGACGATCGGCGGAATCATCGATTTCTGGGAGCCGGACGGCTAGGCGGCCCCCGCCCCCGACGCTGCCCCCCTTCTCCCCGCCCCTTCCCCGCCATGGCCAGCTCCACGTCCCGCAGCACCCCGGTCACGCCGGCCTCTCCCCCCATGACCGACTCCAGCAGCCCATCCACCCCGCCCGCCGCCGCTCCGACCCCCGCCGCCTCGGCCGAAGCGGCGCCGGCCGCCGCCCCGGCCGCACCGGCCAAGGGGGCTGAAGGCGCCGCCAGCGCCACCAAGGCCAGCCCGTCGCCGGCGGCGACCCCCCGGGCCCTGCCCGCCGCCCGTTCCAGCAGCGCCGGTTCGGGCCGCAGTTCGGGTCGAGGGCCGGCCCGGGCCGCCAGCCGGGCGAGTGCCAGCTCCGCGCCGGCGCGCAGTGCGGCGGATCGCGCCAGCGCCCCGGCACGTGGCTCCGCCGCTCGCGGTTCTGCCGCTCGCGGTTCTGCGGCCAGGGGCTCTGCGTCTCGGGGCTCTGCTTCCGGTGGTGGCCGGCCACCGGCGGGCCTCGCCACTCGCGCCGCGGCGGAGCTGGTGCCCTCCTCGGTGCATGGCGTGGCCCTCGGCCTGATCGAAACCCGGGGCCTGGTGCCGGCGATCGAGGCGGCGGACGCCATGACCAAAGCGGCGGAGGTGACCCTGATCGCCCGGGAATTCGTGGGCGGCGGCTATGTGACGGTGATGGTGCGCGGTGAAACCGGTGCCGTGAACGCCTCGGTGCGGGCGGGCGCCGATGCCTGCGAGCGGGTCGGTGACGGCCTGGTGGCGGCCCACATCATCGCCCGTCCCCACAGCGAAGTGGAGCCCGCCCTCGCCCCCAGCGGCGCCACCCGTCGTCTGTGAGGGTCATGGGCGCCGTCCATCCGCGCGTCCTCGGCTTCCTCGGGCGCGCCCTCAGCCTGGAGCTCTCCGCCGTTCAGCAGTACATGACCCAGGCGGCCCTGCTGGAGCAATGGGGCCAAGAGGAGTGGGCCGACCGTCTGCGGCGGGAAACGGTGGAGGAGATGAAACATGCCGAGCGGATCGTGCAGCGCATGCTGCGGCTCGGGGTGGCCCCCGCCGCCTCCCAGCTGCTGCCGGCGGAGACCGCCAGCGATCTGGTGGGCCTGCTGCGCCACGACGCCGTTCTTGAAGAGCTGCTGATCCACCACTACGGCGAGGCGGTGCGCTTCTGCGTGCTGATCGCCGATGGCGAGAGCGAGGCCTTCTTCCGCGAACTCTGGAACGAGGAGCGGGAGCACGGCGAGGAATTGCAACGCTGGCAGCTGGAGCTGGCGGGGGCAGGCCAGCTGGAGGAACGGGCCCGCTTCTGAGGGCCAACCCCGGCGCGGGTCCCGCGGCCGACGCTGACTAGATTCCAGACGAACCCCCCGCCGAACCTCCCCTCTCCTGTTGACCCCCGCCCTGCCGCTGCCGATCCAGCTGGTCTGGTTGATCCCGCTCTACGGGTTCGCCGGCATGCTGTTGTCCCTGCCCTGGGCCAGCGGCTGGATCAAACGCAACGGCCCGCGCCCCGCCGCCTATCTCAACCTGCTGGTGACCCTGGCGGCCGTGCTGCACGGATCGCTGATCCTGCTGGAGGTGCTCAGCCTGGGACCCCAGCTGGTGGACATTCCCTGGTTCCAGGTGGCGGATCTGGATCTGCGCATCGGTTTCGACCTTTCGCTCACCAACCTGGCGGCCCTGGAGCTGGTGACGTTCATGAGCCTGGTGTGCCAGGCCTTCGCCCTGGGCTACCTGGATAAGGAGTGGTCACTGGCGCGCTTCTATGCCCTGGTGGGCTTCTTCGAGGGGGCGATGGCGGGGGTGGTGCTGAGCAGCAATCTGTTTATGAGCTACTTCCTGCTGGAGATGCTCACCCTCTCCACCTATCTGCTGGTGGGGTTCTGGTATGCGCAGCCCCTGGTGGTGACGGCCGCTCGCGACGCCTTCCTCACCAAGCGGGTGGGAGATGTGCTGCTGCTGATGGGCGTGGTGGCGCTGGCCGCCTGGGCCCCCTCGCTGGAGTTCAGCGATCTCTATGCCTGGGCCGAGCACGCGTCGCTGACGCCCCTGGCCGCCACCCTGCTGGGGTTGGGATTGATCGCCGGGCCGATGGGCAAGTGCGCCCAGTTCCCGATGCACCTCTGGCTGGATGAGGCGATGGAGGGTCCGAACCCCGCCTCGATCCTGCGCAATTCCGCCGTCGTCACCTGTGGGGCGCTTGTGCTGCTGAAGGTGATGCCCCTGCTGCTGCTCTCGCCGGTGGCGGTGGACGTGCTGCTGGTGGTGGGCACGATCAGCGCCATCGGCGGTGCCCTGGTGGCCCTGGCCCAGGTGGATCTGAAGCGGGCCTTCTCCTACTCCACCACCTCCTTCCTGGGGCTGGTGTTCATCGCCATCGCCTTCCAGCAGCCCCTGATCGCCCTGCTGCTGCTGTTCAGCCACGGCCTGGCCAAGGCGTTGCTGTTCATGAGTGCCGGCTGCGTGATCGCCACCACGAACTGCCAGGACCTGACCGAACTGGGGGGCCTGGCCAGCCGCATGCCCGCCACCACCAGCGCCTACCTGGTGGCCACCGCCGGCCTGACCGGCCTGCTGCCCCTGGGCTGCTTCTGGAGCCTCGGCCAGCTGGTGGACAGCCTCGGGCCCCGGGCGCCCTTCCTCGCTGCCGTTGTCCTGCTCACGAACGCCCTGACGACCCTCAACCTGGTGCGGGTCTATCGCCAGGTGTTTCTCGACACCCCCCACCCCAAGACGCGCCGCACCCCGGAGGTGATCTGGCTGATGGCCCTGCCGATGGTGAGCCTGGCGGTGATCGTGCTGCTCACCCCCCTGGTGGTGGACCGGCTGACACCCACCCACGCCCTGGGCCCGCTTTCGATTCCCACCATCGTGCTGCTGGTGGGCAGTTCGCTGCTCGGTCTGGCCGGCGGGGTGCTGATCCGCCTCGATCGCTTCTGGTCGCGGTCGGTGTTCCCGCCGCTGCGGGCGCTGCAGGATCTGCTGGCCGCCGACTTCTACACCGATCGCCTCTACCGGGTCACGATCGTGGCCTTCGTGGCGGGCCTGGCGCGGCTCACCAGCCGCTTCGATCGGGCGGTGGTGAGCGGTCTGGCGAATCGGGTGGGCCTGGCGTCGCTGGCCAGCGCCGACACCCTGCGGCTCGGGGTGAGCGGCCAGCTGCAGAGCTATGTGCTGACGCTGGTGGCGGCGATCGTGCTGCTGTTCGCCGGCCTGGCCTGGTTCCGGGCATGAGGGGATCGTGATGCTCACCCCCTTGCTGCTGATCCCCTTCCTCGGGGTGGTGGCCCTGTTGCTCTGGCCCGCCAGCGCCCCGCCGGGCCGGCTGCGGGCGATCGCGATCAGCGTGCTCGGCCTGCAGCTGCTCTGGAGCCTGGTGGTGCTGCTGGCCTTCGATCCGGGCGACGGCGGCCTGCAGATGGCCGAGGCGGTGGCCTGGTTGCCCAGCATCGGCCTCGACTACCGCCTCGCCGTTGACGGTCTCTCCCTGCCCCTGGTGCTGATGAACGCGGCGCTCACCCTGGTGTCGGCGGTCTGCACCCGCGACATCAGCCAGCGGCCCCGCATCTACTTCGCCCTGCTGCTGCTGATCAGCGCCGCCGTCAACGGCGCCTTCCTGGCCCAGAACCTGCTGCTGTTCGTGATCTTCTACGAGCTTGAGCTGATTCCCCTCTGGTTGCTGATCGCCGTCTGGGGCGGCGCAGAGCGGGCCTATGCGGCCACCAAGTTCCTGTTGTTCACGGCCGTTTCGGGGATGCTGATCCTGGGGGCCTTCCTCGCCCTGGCCCTGCTCACCGGCAGCGTTGATTTCAGCCTCACGCCGGTGACATCCGAGCGGCTGTCGATGGGCAGCCAGCTGGTACTGCTCGGAGCCCTGCTGGTGGGCTTCGGCATCAAGATCCCGCTGGTGCCGTTCCACAGCTGGCTGCCCGATGCCCACACCCAGGCCTCCACGCCGGTGTCGGTGCTGCTGGCCGGGGTGCTGCTCAAGCTCGGCACCTACGGCCTGCTGCGCTTCGGCCTGGGCCTGTTCCCGGAGGCCTGGCCGGTGCTTGCCCCCTGGCTGGCGGGTTGGGCGGCGTTCTCGGTGCTCTACGGCTCGCTGGCGGCGATCGCCCAGCGGGATATGAAGCGGATGGTGGCCTACAGCTCGGTGGGCCACATGGGCACGATCCTGCTGGCCGCCGCCGCGGCCAGCTCGGTGAGCCTGCTGGGGGGCGTGTTCCAGATGGTGAGCCACGGCCTGATCTCCGCCCTGCTCTTCCTGCTGGTGGGCATCGTGTATCGCAAGACGGGCACCCGGGACCTGGAGGTGCTGCGGGGCCTGCTCAACCCGGAGCGGGGCCTGCCTTACACCGGCACCCTGATGATCCTGGGTGTGATGGCCAGCGCCGGGCTGCCGGGGATGGCCGGTTTCATCTCCGAATTCCTGGTGTTCCGGGGCTCGATCGCCGCCTATCCCCTCGCCACCCTGCTGTGCATGGTGGGGTCGGGCCTGACGGCCGTGTACTTCCTGCTGCTGGTGAATCGGGCCTTCTTCGGCCGGCTGGCGATCACCCCGCCCAGTGACCCGGAGAACGACGCCCGCCTGGATGTGCAGCCGATCGCCGTGGCGCCGCGGGAGACGATCCCGGCGACGGCCCTGGCCCTGGCGGTGCTGGGGCTGGGCCTGCTGCCCGCGGGCCTGGGGCACATCAGCGAGGCGGCCACCGCCGCCATCAGCCGCCTGTCGGGGGTGGGCTGATGCCGATCATCCCCGCCCGCCTCACCTACTCCGGTGGCCATCCCGCCGCCGGCGAACTGGCGGCCGAGCTGCTCGCCGGTCGCACCCTGCTGGCCGACACCCCGGGCCATGTGGTGGAGGTGGTGGATGTGTTGCACAGCTATGGGATTGTGCTGGATGCCTACAGCCGCAATCTCATCTACCAGGCGGAGGAGCAGTTTCTCAATCCCCTGCCGATCTTCAAGTATCTCGATGGCGACCGCTCGCCGGCGAAGATCTGGCGCCATCTCATCCACGACCGCATCAACTTCGAATACGCCGAATACTGCATGAAGGCCATGCTCTGGCATGGCACCGGCGGGCTGGACGCCTACCTGGACAGCGAGGCCTTCGCCGCCAGCTGCGCGGCGATCATCCAGCGCAAGACCGGCCGGGATCCCCTGCTCGCCCTGCTGCATCCACTCTTCCGCGGCTTCCTGCCGGAGCTGATCCGCACCGCCGCCACCACCCATGCCCTCGGCCAGTTCTGGCGGGTGATGAGCGACCTGTTCATCGATCTGGCCCAGGCCGAGGCGGCCGGGGAGGTCACCTCCATCGCCGCCGTGGTCGACTTCATCAAGGCCGGCCTGGTGGCAGCCGCCGCCCAGCCGATCACCTACGCCGTGAGCCTGGCCGGCGAGCGCTTCTGGGTGCTGCCACCGGAAGCGGGCCTCACCTTTCTGGTGGATGTGGCCGTTCCCTACGTGGAGGCGGTGTTCCTGCGCGGCACCCCCTTCCTCGGCACCGTTTCGTTCAACGCCCAGGCCCAGCAGATCTCCCCCGACCAGAGCCAGTTCCGCTACGGCGCCCTCTACGCCGATCCCCTGCCCACCATGGGCGCCGGCATCCCCCCCAGCCTACTGATGCAGGACATGTTCCGCCATCTGCCGGAACGGCTGCACGAGCTCTACCGCCACACCAGCCGGGGGGAGGGGGATGTGCGGGTGAAGATCTGCATGAGCTTCCAGAAGTCGATGTTCTGCGTCACCAACGCCGCCATCGCCGGCACCTTCCCCCATCCCCTGGCGGAGGCCAGCCCGGCGGCGGCGGCGGCGAACCGCGCCCATGCCGATGCCTGGGCGGCCCGCCTCTGCCTGGCCCGCACCGATTGCCTG
>JBIKTO010000388.1:0-3137 GCA_044348065.1 Cyanobium sp. | reverse complement strand
TGTCAGTTCCAGCGCCAGCCCGGCCTGGGTCTCCGGGTCGACCTTGCGAAGCTCCCGCAGGATGCGAACGGCCTCCAGGCTGGGGGCCAGGGCCTGGGGGCCAGAAGCGTGGAGGCGGCTCAGGTTGCTGAGGCTCAGGGCCAGGCTGGGGAGGAGATCCGGGTTGGTTTTCACCAGTTCACGCAGAATCTGCACCGCTTCGCCGTTGGTGGCTGCTGCCACCTGGGGCCGACCGAGGTTGTTGTAAATCTCGGCCAGGTTGTGGAGGGCGGTCACCAGGACGAGGCGGTACGCGGGGTTGCGGCTCACCACATCGCGCAGGATCCGCTCCGCTTTCAGCGCGGCAGCCAGGGCCTCCTGATGGCGGCCCGACTGATTGAGCCACCGGCCCAGATTGATCAGGGACCTGGCCCGGAGCGAATGCTGGGGCGCCAGATTCGCCTCCACCCACCCCATCACCTGTCGCTGCAGGCGCAAAGCCTCGGCCAGGTCGCCTTTGCCGCCGGCTTCGATGGCGGCGTAGAACCAGCCCATCACCTCCTTCGGAACCTCGATCTCCTGCTCGTCCGCCTCAACCGGCACCGGGGCGATCAGGCCCGCCGCGCGGACGGGAGACAGGAGCGGAACCGCCGCCGTCAGCGTGATGGCGGCGACCAGAAGCAGGGGCAGGGGCAGGGGCAAATCCAGCGCTCGCTTCGCCAGACGCATCGCTTCGCGGCCATGGAGATCCCGCAAAAAACTAGGCAACCCTGAAGGGATTTACCCTCGGCAAGCGGGCTCGGGCCGCGGCGGCACCCCCGCTTGCGGGAGAATGGAGTCAGTCTTCCCCTCCCCCATGGCGCCGGCCGCCGTCCATCGCCTCGGCCATGTCGCCCTCCGGGTGAGCGACATGGAGCGGGCCAAGGCCTTCTACACCGCCCTGGGGCTGCGCCTCACCTGGGATGCCGCCGACTGGGCCTACCTGCAGTCGCCCGTCACCGGCGACGGCGTGGCCCTGCTCAGCCCCGCCTACCGGGCGGCGGGCCCCCACTTCGCCTTCCACCTGGAGGATCGCGCCGCCGTCGACGCCGTGCACGACCAGCTGGCGGCCAGCGGCCATCCGGTGGGGGAGGTGCACGACCACCGCGACGGCACGGCCTCCTTCTACCTGCAGGATCCGGAGGGCAACTGGCTGGAGGTGCTCTACGAGCCGCCCACCGGCATCCCCTCCAACACCGGCGCCGCCGCGATCCCCGCGCCGCCGCTGGCCAGCGTCGGTGGCCAGGGGTGAGGGCGGAGCTCGTCGGCGCGGTTCCAGGGCCGGACGCCGCCATCGCCGCCGAAGCCCTTGAACTCCTGGAGTGGCCTCGCCTGGCCGCCCAGCTGGCCAGCTTCGCCAGCACCGGCGCCGGCGAACGCCACTGCCGGGCGCTGCCCTTGCCCGCCAGCTGCGCCGCCAGCCGCGAGCTGCTGGCGGAAACCACCGAGCTGCTCGGCCTCGACGGCGTGCTGGAGGGCGGCCTGAGCTTTCGCGGCGTGGCCGACATCAGCCCCACCGTCGCCCGCTGCGCCAAGGGCGGCGGCGCCGGCGGCGAGGAGCTGCTGGCGCTGGCCGCCACCCTGGCGGCGGCGCGGCGGCTGCGGCGCCAGATCGATGACATCAGCCTGCGGCCGGTGTGCAGCGCCCTGGTGGCCGATCTGCGCACCCTGCCGGAGCTGGAGCAACGGCTGCACTTCTGCCTGGAGGAGGGCGGCCGGGTGGCCGACCGGGCCAGCGCCGAGCTGGAGGGTCTGCGCCGCCAGTTGCAGGGAGTGAGGGCCGAACGGCGTGAGCGCCTGCAGGAGCTGATCCGCCGCTGGGGCGCCCTGCTCCAGGACACGGTGGTGGCGGAGCGCGGCGGCCGGCCGGTGCTTGCGGTGAAGGTGGGGGCCGCCAGCCAGATCAGCGGCCTGGTGCACGACAGCTCCGCTTCGGGCAGCACGGTGTTCGTGGAGCCCCAGGCGGTGATTCCCCTCGGCAACCGCATCCGCGAGCTGGAGGGGCGGGAGCGGGAGATCGAAGCGGCGATCCTGCTGGAGCTCAGCGGCCTGGTGGGCGCGGAGGCTGACGCACTGGAACACCTGCAGGCGGTGCTGGTGCGCCTCGACGCCGGCCTGGCGCGGGCCCGCTACGCCGCCTGGCTGGGGGCGGTGCGACCGGAGCTGGCGGAGGATCCGCAGAGCCCCTTCGAGCTGCAGGCCCTGCGCCATCCGCTGCTGCTCTGGCAGGAGCGGCGCGAAGGAGGGCGGCCCGTGGTGCCGGTGGATGTGGGGGTGGCCCCGGAGCTGCGGGTGGTGGCGATCACCGGGCCGAACACCGGCGGCAAGACCGTGACCCTCAAGAGCGTGGGCCTGGCGGTGCTGATGGCCCGCGCCGGCCTGTTCCTGCCCTGCGCCGGCACGCCGCGGCTGCCCTGGTGCGCCCGGGTGCTGGCGGACATCGGCGATGAGCAGTCGCTGCAGCAGAACCTCTCCACCTTCAGCGGCCACATCCGCCGCATCGCCCGGATCCTGGCGGCGCTGCCGGAGCCTTCCGGTGCTGAACCCACCGGGGCCCCGAGCGGCGAGAGCGCCAGCCTGGTGCTGCTCGATGAAGTGGGGGCCGGCACCGATCCCACCGAAGGAGCAGCCCTGGCCGCGGCGCTCCTGCGCCACCTCGCCGACCGCGCCCGCCTCACTATCGCCACCACCCACTTCGGCGAGCTCAAGGCCCTCAAATACGCCGACCCACGCTTCGAGAACGCCTCGGTGGCCTTCGACGTGGACAGCCTCTCCCCCACCTACCACCTCCTCTGGGGCATCCCCGGGCGCAGCAACGCCCTGGCGATCGCCGAGCGCCTGGGGCTCGATCGCCAGGTGATCGCCGCGGCCGCCGGCCAGCTGGAGCCAGGCGGTGGCGGCGCGGTGGACCGGGTGATCGAGGGGCTGGAGCAGGAGCGCTTCCGCCAGCAGGAGGCCGCCGAGGAGGCCGCCGCCCTGCTGGCCCGCACCGAACTGCTGCACGAGGAGCTCCTGGCCCGCTGGCAGCTCCAGAAGGAGAAGGGGGCCGAGCGGCAGGAGCAGCAGCGCCAGCGGCTGGAAACCTCGATCCGCGAGGGCCAGGGGGAGGTGCGGCGCCT
>JBIKTO010000387.1:0-3148 GCA_044348065.1 Cyanobium sp. | reverse complement strand
CCGGCTGGCTGCCGGCGGGGGCGAGCCTGGAGCATGTGCCCTTCGGCCTGGTGCAGGGGGAGGATGGCAAGAAGCTCAAGACCCGCGCCGGCGACACCGTGCGCCTGCGGGATCTGCTCGATGAGGCGGTGGAGCGGGCCGAAGCCGACCTGCGCCGCCGGCTGGCGGAGGAGGGCCGCCAGGAGGACGAGGCCTTCATCGCCCACGCCGCCACCACCGTGGGCCTGGCGGCGGTGAAATACGCCGACCTCAGCCAGAACCGGATCACCAATTACCAGTTCAGCTTCGATCGCATGCTCGCCCTGCAGGGCAACACCGCCCCCTATCTGCTCTATGCGGTGGTGCGCATCGCCGGCATCGCCCGCAAGGGCGGCGGCGCGGCCGACGGCCCCGATCCCCTCGTGTTGTCTGAACCTCAGGAGTGGGCCCTGGCCCGCGAGCTGCTGCGCTTCGACGAGGTGGTGGTGGAAGTGGAGCAGGAGCTGCTGCCCAACCGCCTGTGCGCCTATCTGTTCGAATTGAGCCAGAGCTTCAACCGCTTCTACGACCAGGTGCCGGTGCTCAGGGCCGACGAGCCCGCCCGCGGTTCCCGTCTGGCCCTCTGCCGCCTCACCGCCGACACCCTCAAGCTGGGTCTGGGGCTGCTGGGGATCGACACCCTGGAGCGGATGTAAGCCTCCGCCCGCGCCCAGCCGCCGCGCCCCCCACGCCCGATGCCTGAGGAACCCCTCCCGGCCGCTCTCCGCTTCGGTCTTCGCCCCGGCGATCGGATCGCTTTCCAGGCCGAGGCCCACCGCTGGCGCTTGCCGCCCCGCCCGCGCCTCTACGGGATCGGCCCCGGCAAGAGCGGCACCCACGCCCTCGCCAGCCTCTTCCGCGGCCTGCCGACCGCCCACGAACCCGAGGCCGCGGCACTGATCGAGGCCCTGCTCGCCTACGAGGCCGGCCAGTGCCACTGGCGCGACCTCGTGGGGTTTGTGGCGGCGCGGGATCAGCGGCTGGGTCTGGCGGTGGATGTCGCCAACCTCAACATCTTTCTGGTGGATCTGCTGGCGGCCCTCGACCCCCAGGCGCGCTTCGTGCTCACCATCCGCGACCCCGGGTCATGGCTGGATTCGATCCTCAACCACTACCTGCGCCACCAGCCCACCGCCCAGTGGCGGGCCTTCGCCGACCACCGCTTCGGTCGCGGCGACCCCCACCCCCCGGAGGAGGCACCCCTGCGGGAGCTGGGTCTCCATCCGCTTGCCGGCTACCTCCGCTACTGGCGCGCCCATCTGGAGCACGCCCTGGCGCACGTGCCCCCCGAACGGCTGCTGGTGGTGCGGGTGGAGCGGATCGCCGCGGAGGCCGGGCGGATCGCTGCCTTCGCCGCCGCCGCCGGCCTGGCGGTTGATCCCGGCGCGGTCGCGGCCCGGGCGGCGGAGGGCCTGGAGGAGTTCCGCAACCCGGCCAAGCGACCGATCTTCCAGCTCCTTTCCCCCAGCTACCTGGAGGAGCAGGTGCGCCTCCACGGCGGCCCGCTGCTGGGCCGCCTCTACGCTGCCGATGTGCCCCCTGGCGACCCTGTGCGACAACCGCCGCCCGCCGCCCGCCCCGAGGTGGAGGCCCTGCAGGCCTACAGCGCGCCCCTGGAGGGTCGGCGCGGCCTGCTGCGGCTCGACTTCAACGAGAACACGGTGGGACCCAGCCCCCAGGTGGTGGCGGCGATCCGCGCCATCCCGCCGGAGGAGTACGCGATCTATCCGGAGTACGACGGCCTGCGCGAGGCCCTGATCGCCTCCCTCGGCGGCCCCGTCACAGGCCTCACCCCGGAGCAGGTGGGGATCTTCAACGGCGTCGACGCCGCCCTGCACGCCTGTTTCCACGCCTACGGCGCCGCCGGCGAGCGGCTGCTCACCACCAGCCCCACCTTCGGCTACTACACCCCCTGCGCCCGCATGCAGGGCATGGAGATCGAGGCGATCCCCCATCGCCTGCCGGGCTTCCTCTTCCCGTTCGAGGAGATGCTCCAGGCGCTGCGCGACCGTCCGCCGAAGCTGCTGCTGCTCTGCAACCCCAACAACCCCACCGGCACGCGCCTGGCGCCGGAGCGGGTGCTGGAGCTGGCGGCCGCCGCCCCGGGCAGCCTGGTGGTGGTGGATGAGCTCTATGAGGCCTTCAGCGGCGACAGTGTGCTGCCACCCCTGATCGCCGCCGCCGCTGGCGCCGATCCCTTCGCGGCCCACCCCAACCTGCTGGTGCTGCGCTCCCTTTCGAAGACCGCCGGCATCGCCGGGCTGCGCATCGGTTTCGCCCTCGGCTCCGCCCCGCTGGTCGATCGGGTGGGCCGGGTCACCGGGCCTTACGACGTGAACAGCTTCGCGGTGGCGGCCGCCTACGCCGCCCTCGCCGACCAGGCCTATGTGGAGGCCTACGTGGCGGAGGTGCTGGCCGCCCGCGACATGCTGGTGCGGCAGCTGCGCGAAGCGGGGGTGCGCCACCACGTGGATGGCGGCAATTACCTGCTGCTCTGGCCCCAGGGCGATCCGGCCGTGGTGGAGCGGCGCCTCAAGCAGGAGGCGGCCATCCTGGTGCGCTCGATGGCAGGCAAACCCCAGATCGACGGCAGCCTGCGGGTGAGCCTGGGCACCAGGCCCCAGATGGAGCGCTTCTGGCGGGCCTGGTGCGCGGTGGAAGGGATCTGAGCGGCGTCAGCGCAGCAGCTCGATCGCGGTGGTGTCCCCCAGCGGCGGGGAGAGGCTGAGGCTGCGGCCCGGACGGTTCACCGTCGTGCCGGCCATGGCGTCGAGGAAGGGCTGCACGCCGCCCTGATCGCAGCCCGCGGCCGCCTTGCCGCCGTACTGCACCGGAATCACCCGGCGGGGCTGGAGCTCCCGCACCACCTGGGCGGCCTCGCTGCCGGTGTAGACCTTCGCGCCGCCGCCCACGCCGATCACCAGCACGTCCGGCCGTCCAAGCAGCACGCGGTCGGAGGGGCTGAGCCGCCCGGCGGTGCCGCCGAGGTGGGCGAATTCCAGGCCGCCCTGCTTCCAGCGCCAGAGGGTGGAGGGCCCGAAGCGCTTGCCGCCGAAGCGGTCGTGGGGCACGGTGATGCCCTCGAAGCGCAGCCCGGCCACCTGGTACGAGCCCGGCTTGACCAGCAGCC
>JBIKTO010000385.1:0-3157 GCA_044348065.1 Cyanobium sp. | reverse complement strand
CCTTGCCCGCCAGGAACCAGCGCCGCTGATGACGGCGCCGCCGGACACGGGAGCGTCGGAGGATCGGGCCCTTCCCGGCGCCGGATCCGGAGGGGCGAGGCAGATGCAACGGCTGGGGGGTGCGGGGCATCGGCGGCCTCAGGGGTCGAGCTGAAAACCGGCTCCCCGCATCCAGCGCTCGAATTCGATCAGCACCAGTTCATTGGGGCAATCGATCAGGGAGACGGTGTCCACCGTGCAGTCCCCCTGGCCGCCGTGGTGGAGGGTGATGTGGAAACGGTCCCCACTGAGGCCGCACACCTCCGGATCGCTGCGCACCACCACATCGAGAGCGGCCCCGAGTCGGGCCACCCGGCGGCGAAGATCCGACCAGCTCATCGACATCAGCAGCGGGGCGACGAGACGCTGTCCACAGTGCCCGCCGCCGGCCCCGCCGTCAACCGCGCGGTGCCGCCACCGGAGCAGAACCCGGGGCGGGGCCAGGGGCGGGCGGGGGTGGCAGCAGCCAGGCGGCGGCGGCGGTGAGGCCCAGGGCCGCGGCACCCCCCACCACCCCGGAAAGGCGGCGCTGCAGCGGGGTGCGCCCCTGGACCTCCCGGGCCCGCAGGGGGCGGCACGGATCTTCCGGGAGGGCCACCCGCAGCCGCGGATCGAGCCGCAGGCGGTCGAGGACCCGCACCAGATCCGCCAGTTCGGCGTCGTCGAGGCCGAGGGCCAGGGGCTCCACACCGGCCTGGCTGCTGCGCAGGAGCAGCACATGGCGGCCGTCCTCGCCCTGGCTGATGCTGGCGGGCTCATCCGCTTCGCCGATCCGGCGCCTCACCCCGCTGATCAGGTGGCGGGCATAGGAGAGCACCACCCGCAGGATCGCCTCCAGGTGCTCCCGCCGCCCCTCCAGCTCTTCGGGGCGCCCCACCCAGGCCAGGCTCCAGCCCGTGAGGATGCCGATGGCATCGCCGCTGTGGCCCGCGGAGAGGTCGGGGAGACCCTCCAGCGTCAGCCGACAGCTCTGCTGATCGAACTGGAGGATCTGCTTCATCGAGCCGGTCTGGAACATGGTGGCTTAACCGTCCGCGTCCAGCAGGCTGGCCCGCAGGCGCTCGAAGCCGCCGGCACCGGCGGCCAGCGCCAGGCTGAGGATCAACTGGCGTCGCAGGGGAGCTCCGGCGACAGGGTCGAGCAGGCGCTGCACGCCGCTGCGACGGGGGTTCATCCGCTCCCGCACCAGCTCCCCCAGGCGGGCGGCGAACAGATCCCAGCGCTCCCGTTGCAGGGCCTCGGGCTCGCTGCTGGAGAGCAGTTGGTTCAGCATCGGGTAGAGCCGCTCGGCCATCACGCCCAGGATGCGGATCAGGGCGTCGGTCTCGGCTGGGGCCAGGCTGCCGCGCCGGAAGCTGCGGCGCAACGGATTGTGGCAGCGCCGCTTCCACAGCTCCACCCGGTTCGGGAACAGCTCGGTGAACCCCAGCTGAGCGCTGATCCATACCATCGCCTCGCCGCCGTTGAAATCGAGGGCTTCCACACAGAGCAGCAGCAGATCGAGGCGCTCCAGTCCGCGACGGGTGAGGGGACGCTCCGCCACGGCCGCGGCAGGCGCGGCGGCAGGCCCGGCGGTGCGCTGCGGCGGGGAGTCAGCTGGGGCGATCGTGACCATGGCTGCGATACTGCCAGCAACGGCGGCCATCCGTCGACCGCCGACGCTCCACCCTGACCTGCGAGGAGGCGGGCACACCCATGAGTGCGACTGCGAATGCAAGTGCTGATGAGCTGCGGCGTCTGGTGCGCGAAATCCCCGATTTCCCCAAACCGGGCATCCTCTTCCGCGACATCAGCCCGCTGCTGCGGGAGCCGCAGGCCTGGCAGGAGGTGGTGCGTCGGCTCGGACAGATCTGCGATCGTCTCCAGCCCGAGCTGATCGTCGGCATCGAAAGTCGGGGCTTCATCGTCGGTGTCGCCCTCGCCACCGCCCGGGAGATCGGCTTCGTCAAGGCCCGCAAGCCCGGCAAGCTGCCACCTCCGGTGCTGGGGGTGGAGTACGAACTGGAATACGGCAGCGACCGGCTGGAGATGATCAGCCAGGGCTATGACCACCGTCCGCGCGTGCTGATCGTGGATGATCTGCTGGCCACCGGTGGCACCGCTGCGGCCTGCTGTGATCTGGTGCGGCAGGTGGGCGGTGAACCCTGTGGCTTTGCCTTCGTGATCGAACTGACCGACCTGGGGGGACGCGCCCGCCTGCCTGAAGGAGTACCGGTGGAGTCGCTGCTCACCTACTGAGCTCCGTTGTTGAGAATCGCGCCGGTTCAGAGATTCTGATCCTGCCAGCTCAGCACCTGGTCGAGCTGCTCCAGGCTGATCAGGCCGAAGCGCCAGAGCACCACCGCCAGGGGGGCCTGCTCGAGCTGGGCCTGCTTCAGCCCAAGGGCGAGGGCGCTGTCGCTCAGTCCGATCTGGCTGCGCAGGAAACGCCGTAGCGCCTCCGACGGCGCCGGCTGGGGGGAGCTGCTGATCACCATGACCGCCCGTGGTTGCGCCGGCCTTTCACTCTGCTCCGGCCGGCAGGGGGCTGCAAGGGCCATGGGTCATCACCCCCAGGGCCAGGCGGCGCACCGGCTCGCTGCCCGCCAGCAGGGCCAGGGCGAGGCGGCGCACCGGCAGCAGCAGCGGTTGGCGATTCGAGAACAGGCGCACCAGCAGGTCGGTGGCCAGCAGGGTGAGCAGCAGATCGGGCCAGCGGCGGCGGCCGTAGGCGGCCCCCAGCCGGCCGGGCCGCAGGCGGCCCTGGGCGGCCCGCAGCGCCAGGCGGTGCAACACCTCCACATCGCGCCAGCAGAGGTTCAGGCCCTGCCCCCCCACCGGATGGCAGCGGTGGGCGCTCTCGCCGATCAGCACGGCCCGGCCGCGATGCAGGCGCGGGGCCAGTTCCAGGGCCACCGGAAACGCCCGGGGAGCCTCCAGCAGGGCATCGGGCTGGAGTTCGTCGGGCAGGGCCGCGGCCAGCTGGTCGAGAAAGTCGGCGCCGGAGAGGGCTTCAAGCTGCCGGCAGCGGCCGGCGGGGGCACTCCAGACCAGCTGGGCACGCTGGGGACCGAGTGGCAGAACGGCGAAGGGGCCTTCGGGTCGCAACAGTTCCCAGGCCTCATCCGACCGCCCGCCG
>JBIKTO010000386.1:0-3157 GCA_044348065.1 Cyanobium sp. | reverse complement strand
GGCGGCTTCGTGATCAATGGCCAGGCCGCTGGCGACCGCAGCGGCTTCAGCGTCGCCAGTGCCGGCGATGTCAACGGCGATGGCCTCGCCGATCTGATCGTCGGCGCCTATCGCAGCGATCCGCTGGCGGGCGGCAATGCCGGCCGCAGCTATGTGGTCTTCGGCAAATCCTCCACCACCAGCATCGATCTCTCCGCCGTTGCCAACGGCACCGGCGGCTTCGTGATCAATGGCCAGGCCGCTGGCGACCGCAGCGGCCGCAGCGTCGCCAGTGCCGGCGATGTCAACGGCGATGGCCTCGCCGATCTGATCATCGGCGCCGATTTCAGCGATCCGCTGGCGGGTACCAATGCCGGCCGCAGCTATGTGGTCTTCGGCTCCACCAGCGGTGCCTTCTCTCAATCCCTCGTCGATCAGCTCGGCACCACCGGCGCCGACACCCTCACCGGCACCGCCTCAAGCGAAACCCTCGTCGGCCATGCCGGTGACGACACGATCACAGGGAATGGCGGCGCCGATGTGCTCTACGGCGGCAGCGGCAACGATCGCTTCCTTCTCAACAGCTCCAACCTCACCGCCCTCGCCAATCCCTTCGGCTCCGGTGGCAACACCAGCCAGCTGGCCCGCGTTGATGGCGGCACCGGCATCGACACTATCGCCTTTGCTGGCACCGGCCTCTCCCTCAACCTGGCCAATGTCGCCAGCCAATCCGCCTCCAACACCGACAACTCCTCGCGCCTCTCCTCGATCGAGGCCTTCGATCTCACCGGCTCCGGCAACAACGCTCTCAGCCTCGCCCTGGCCGATCTGCGCGAGCAGGCGCCCTTCAACTGGCTCAACAGCGCCACCGCCAGCGGCCTCGGCCGCACCAGCGGCACCTACAGCTTCCCTGCCACCGAGCGACGCCACCAGCTGCTGATCACCGGCAACGCCGGTGACAGCCTCGCCGTCAGCGGCGCCACCTGGACGAGCGCCGGCACCGTCATCTTCAATGGCAGCTTCAGCGGCAGCCTCAACGGCACGTTCAACGTCTGGAACAGCTCCGCGGGCCTGGGGCAACTGCTTGTGAATACCAGCCTCTCCACCAGCGGGCTGGCGTAATCCACCTGAAGGCTGGTCGCTTCAGCCTGAGCCGCGGCTTGCGATGACCCACAGCCCCCCAACCGCCGACACCCCCCTCACGATCGTCACAGCCAGCCGGCTGATCGCCGAGGCGTTTTCCGCTGAATCCCTGCTGGCCCTTGCGCCTGCCCGCCCACCGCAAATGCGACACGCGGATCCACACCGCCAACCGCGAGCCGCTCGGCGCCATCTACAACGAGGCCCTGGAGCAGCTCCATCCCGAGAGCCTGGTGGTTTTCTGCCATGACGACGTCTGGCTGGGCGAGGCCTGCCTGCGCAGGCCTCTGCTGGAGGCGCTGGAGCGCTTTGATCTGGTGGCTGCAGCCCAATGGCCGCACCTGGGACCATCCCCATCTGCTGGGCGAGATCCGCCATGGCGATCCCGGCGCCAGCGAGCCAATCCGCTTCGGGGCCAGCCCGGCGCCAGCCACTCTGCATGCCGCCAGGGTGCTCTTTGATCCCGCCTTCCACTTCTAAGATCTGGATCTCTGCCGCAGTGCCCTCGCCGCCGGCCTGCGCCTCGGGGTCTGGCCCCTGCCCCTGATCCACGCCAGCCCCGGCGCGGCCGGCAGCACCGACTGACAGCTCGGCCTGGAGTGCTACCGGCGCAAGTGGGAGCCTTCCCTCAGCGCCAGCCCATCGCCCTCCTCCCCATCCATGACCAGCGCCACCCCGGCCTTCGAGATCACCACCTCCCGCCAGCTGCTCAGCTGGCTGGCCGAGCAGCACCTCTCGCTCGCCCTCACCACCTATCAGATCGGCAAGCTCTTCTCCCTCGGCCTCAAGGCCAATGGCGAACTGGCGGTGTTCGAGCGCACCTTCAACCGCTGCATGGGCCTCTGCCCCAGCGGCGATGGCAACGGCTTCTTTCTCAGCAGCCTCTACCAGATCTGGCGCTTCGAAAACATGCTCGGCCCCGGCGAGCAGGCGGACGGATTCGATCGCCTCTACGTGCCCCAGCTGGGCTTCACCACCGGCGACTGCGACATCCACGACCTGGCCGTCGACGCCGACGGCCAGCTGGTGTTCGTCAACACCCTCTTCTCCTGCCTGGCCACCACCAGCGCCACCCACAGCTTCCGGCCCCTCTGGCGGCCCCCCTTCATCTCCCGCCTGGCGGCGGAAGACCGCTGCCATCTCAACGGCCTGGCCCTGCGCGACGGCCAACCGGGCTTCGTCACCGCCGTGAGCGCCTCCGATGCCGCCGATGGCTGGCGGGAACGCCGCCGCGATGGCGGCGTGCTGATCGATGTGCAGGCCAACGAGATCGTGGCCAGCGGCCTGTCGATGCCCCATTCGCCGCGCTGGCATCAGGACCGGCTCTGGCTCTGCAACTCCGGCACCGGTGAATTCGGCACCATCGACCTGGCCAGCGGCCGCTTCGAGCCGCTCACCTTCTGCGCCGGCTACCTGCGTGGCGTCGCCTTCCACGGCAATTACGCCCTGCTCGGAACCTCCAAACCCCGCCACAACAAAACCTTCTCCGGCCTGCCCCTCGACGACGCCCTGGCCCAGCGCAACGTGGAGGCCCGCTGCGGCATCCAGGTGGTGGATCTGCACAGCGGCGACGCCGTGCACTGGATCCGCTTCGAGGGTCTGGTGGACGAGATCTACGACGTGATCACCCTGCCGGGGGTGCGCAACCCGTCGCTGATCGGCTTCGTCAGCGATGAAATCCGGCGGCTGATCTCGATCGAAGCGGAGCCGTAGGAGATTGCAGAAAAAACCTGCTCACAGGCCAGTTTTCCACCGCCATGAGCGGATTTCTGGCTTTAAAAGACGAATTGTCGCTGATCAAGTCCGCAAAGAGCTCGATTTCGGCATCGTTGGCCTGTCTGCAAGGCATTGGTTGTGCTCTTTGTGCCACACCTCTGGGCTACTGGCTGTTCATGCCGTCTCCATCGCTGGCTACTCCTGCGGAGAAGAACGACCCGCAGGTTCGTGCCATGGCCCGCGAATTGGCCGAGTATCGGGGCACCAGCGACACCGCCACCTTGCTGGAAACCCGGCTCGTGATCGAGCGGCAGATCGGTGA
>JBIKTO010000384.1:0-3158 GCA_044348065.1 Cyanobium sp. | reverse complement strand
AGCGAATCCGCGAGCGCCAGGCGAACGGCCCCAATGCGACCGAGCGCCCCTGGGCCGTCGCCGCGCCCGCTCTGCTGACTGGCGATTCTGAGCCGCTTTACCACCATCACAACCCCACCCTGGCCATTGATTTCCAGGTGCAGCGGCTGCCCCTGAGCGGTCTGCAGGTGCTGGATCCCCGCCTGGTGCGCATCGCCCCCGGGGCCCGCAATGAAAGCCACCGCCATGCCCACGAATCGCTTTTTGTGGTGCTCGCCGGCGAGGGGGAGCTGCGCATCGGCGCCCAGACCCTGCCCCTGAAAGCGGGGGATGTGGCTTGCGTGCCGCGCTGGCTGGTGCACCAGAGCCGCAACAGCTCCGCCAGCGAGGAGCTGCAGTTGCTGGCGATCACCGATTTCGGGCTCACCTCCAGCGTGCTGGGCGACTACGACCAGCGCACCCGCCTGAAGGGCGGCGGCGCCTATGCGCTGGAGAGCGCCGAGCAGGCCGTGGACGCCCTGACGGCAACCGCGCGGAACCACCGGGCGGTGCGCCATCCCTACCTGGCGGCCCTCGCCGCCGGCACGCTCCCCGATCCCGCCTGGGCCCTGGCGGATTTCGCCCGCCAATACCAGGGCTATGCGGCCCACTTCCCCCGTTACCTCACCGCCCTGATCTCCCGGCTGGAGACCCCCGCCCATCGCCAGACCCTGCTGGAGAACCTGATGGAGGAATCCGGCCACTACGACACGGCGGAGCTGGACACGTTGGCGGGCTTTGGCATCGCGGCGGAGTGGATCGAAGGGGTGCCCCACCCCCAGCTGTTCGAGCGCTTTCGTCTCGCCGTGGCCCTCCCAGGAGGCGAAGACGCTCCGGAGGAGCAGGAGGTGGTGTGCTGGCGGGAGATGCTGCTGGCGGTGCTCAGCCAGGGCAGCGCGGCGGAGGCGGTAGGGGCCCTGGGCCTGGGCACCGAAGCGATCGTGTCCACGATGTATCAGGCCTTTGTGGCGGCGATCGAGCGGTGCGGCGACCTCAACCCGCGCGACACGGTGTTCTTCCGGCTGCACACCTTGGTGGACGATGCCCACCAGGCCAGCCTGCGGCGGATCGCCATCGACTGCGCCGCCAGCGAGGCCGGCCGGGCGGATCTGGCGCGTGGCATGCACAAGGCCCTGGCGTTGCGCGACAGCGTCTGGAGCTGGCTGCATGAGCGGGCGCTGCGGGGGAGGCCATGACGGTCGACACCCGGAGGCTTTACGACGCGGCCGCCGGTGACTGGCGCCGCGCTGAGCCGCTGCTGCTGAGCGACTTCACGGCCCGGGAGCGGGTGCTCGAGCTGCTGGGCGACGTGAGCGGGCTGCACCTGTGGGACCTGGGCTGCGGCGAGGGCTATGTGGGCCGGCGGCTGGCGGCGCAGGGGCCTCGGCGGATTGAGGGCTTCGACCTTTCGGCCGCGATGGTGGCGGCGGCCCGGCACCAGGCCGTCGAGCAGGGGGCGGAGCGGGGCGGACCGCTGCACTACACCGTGGCCGACCTGGCCGACCCCGCCCAGCTGCCGGCGGGCTCCTGCGATGGGGCCTACGCGGTGTTTCTGTTCAATTACCTGCCCCTGGCGGCGATGGCCCGGGTGCTGGCGCACGTGCACGCGGCCCTGCGCCCGGGAGGCTTCTTCCTGTACACGGTGCCCCATCCGGCGCTGCCCTTCCTGCGGGGCGCGGAGCCACCGTTTTACATGGACCCGGCGGGTCAGTCGTACCTGGGGAGTTCAGATCAGTGCTTTGAGGGCCGGATCTGGCGGCGCGATGGCGTGGCCAATCCGGTGCGTTCGCTGCACAAAACCCTGGCGGACGACTTCCGGCTGCTGGCCGAGAGCGGCTGGACGCAGCTGCCGCAGGTGGAGGAGCTGGGGGTGACGGAGGCGCACATCGCCCTGGATCCGGAGTTCTTCGGGCCACTGCGGGGGCTGCGGCTGCATCTGCTGTTTCTGCTGCGCCGATGAGGTGGCTGCGCCGATGACTGAGGCCCCTGCGCGCTTTCTGGGCTGGCAGGCGGCGGATCTGGCCGACGACGAGCGCTGGATCTTCGCCGCCGACCCCCGCCTGGCCCAGGCCACGGAGGCGGAACTGCAGGCGTGGCTGGCGCCGGTGCGGCAGGAGCTGAAGCGGGGCTGGGGCGTGGCCTGGATCCGGGGGCTGGGCGCCCTGCCGGAAGCGCGACTGCGGCGCCTCTATGTGGCGATCGGCCGGGGCCTCGGCGAGCCGGACACCACCTACGGCGAGCTCTACGACGTGACCGACAGGGGCGCCTGCCATCTGCGACAGGCGATCCCGGTGTCCCAGACGCGGGCGGCCACCACGATGCACACCGACAGCTCCCAGCGCAGCACCCATCCCCGCTGGGTGGGGCTGGCCTGCGTGCGCCAGGCGCCGGAGGGGGGCGGCTCGGGGCTGGCCTCCGCAGTGGCGGTGCACGACCACCTGGCCCGCCACCAACCGCAGGCGCTGCGGCGCCTGCACCGCTGCTTCCACCGCGACCTGGTGACACCGGGGGGCAGCCGCGAGCGGCAACAGCGCCTGGTCAACCGCTTTGCGGTGTTCCAGCAGGCGGCCGATGGGCCCAGCCTGCGCTACATGCGCCACTGGATCGAAACGGGCCACGCCCGCCTCGGCAAGCCCCTGATGCCCGAGGATCTTCAGGCCTTTGACAGCCTGGATGCTGCCCTCAACGATCCCCGTTTCCGCCACGATCTTCGGCTTGAGCCCGGCGATCTCCTGTTCTGTGACAACCACAAAACGGCCCACGATCGTGAAGCGTATTGCGATGATCCGTTTGCGCCGAGGCTGATGGTGCGCATGTGGCTAAATCCATCCGATCTTGGCGAATGAGAAGATGATGTCTCCTTCAACAACGATGATGCACTATCTGATGGCCCGACTCTCGGGCGCGTGTGTTGTTTGAAGCGGAACGCATACTTACTTGCTTATTTTCTTTGTTGATCAAACCAAGCTCGAACCATTTGTTCCCTTGGGTGCCCAGATCGATGATCTGTTCGACTTGACAAGCGACGACGTCTGCAGCGCCGCATGTCAATCATCAGTTGTTGGATTTTTCTCTGCTGTGGTCGGTGGATACGCAGTTGTGGAAGGGATATTCATGCAGCTAAGCCCCGTCTCAGTTGT
>JBIKTO010000383.1:0-3160 GCA_044348065.1 Cyanobium sp. | reverse complement strand
CGCCAGAGGGCTTCTGGCGCCACCGCAACGCCATGGTCCGCAGCCAGTCGTGCTGCCGCCTCGGTGGAGGTGGTGGCACGTAGAGCCTGGGCAAAGGCGGGATCGCCCTGCAGCAACATTTTGAGTTGATGCAAGGCCGCCGCAGAAGGATGCTCAACCCCGGGGGTCGGCAGGTCGCAGGTGGCCATGGGGGCCTCCATCTCAGAGTGATACCAGCTTAGGGGCGGCATGGCTGAGGATTCGGGCTGCGCTCGTGCACAGCCGTCACCTGTGGATCCACCCGGGCCAGCCGCTCCAGCACCAAGAGAAGATCCACCGATGTGAGTTCGCCGTCAGCCCGCCACTTCAGGCAGGTGCGGCCCTGGCAACCGCTGGCGATGGGCGCCGCGGCCCGGGAGGATGGGATGGAGTCCGACATGGCGGACCTTTGGCTTCTGGGGTTTCAGTTTCAGGTTTCCGGCGGCGAAGCGATGCCCCCAAACAGGGGCAATCCACCGCCTGCTGCCCCTGTCAGTCGCTCTGGCGCACCCGCTTGACGGCCAGGCCGGCCTCGCTGGCACTGACGGCCGCCAGCACCAGCAGGCCGATCAACCCGACCAGCTGGTTCTGCGCCTCGGCCGCGGCGTCGGCCTTCTGGGCCAGCACAGCCCCCGCCACGAACCAGGCGGTGGCCAGGGCGGAGGTGATCCAGTAGGCCCGCCAGCGGCGCTGATACAGATAACCGGCCCCCAGGCCAGGGATCACGTTCAGCACCACCGCCACCCAGCCGGCGGAGGCGGCCAGGATCTGCTCACGGGTTGGCGTCATCAAGCGGCGGCGTGGGCCCTGCACTCTGGCGGGTCGCCCCCCCATTCATCCGGCTGGCGGTGCCGGCGGCTGCCACTGCGCGGTGGTGGGTAGCCAGCCCTGCTGGCGCTTCTCGGCCCAGAGCTTCAGCGCCTCCTCGCGGCTGAGCTCCCGCCGCCGCTTGAGCAGCGGCACCGGCTGATCCGGCAGCAGTTCTCCCAGGGTGACCTCCACCGGTTGGTTCCAGCGGTCCCAGCGGACGGGTTGGAAGTGGAGCACCTGGCGGCCATCGCTGAGCCAGCCCTCGCGGGGCGAAAGCGGCGGCCGGTTGCTTCGCCCATGGCTCACGCCACCTCGGGCGCCCAGCCCCGCTGGCGGTGCTGCTCCTGCGTCCAGCCGCTGCAGCGATGGGTGAGGTGCTCGCCGTGGGCGATCAGGCCCTGGTGCAGGTGGCAGGTGAGCAGGGGGATGCACTCCGGCCCCGGGTGGTGGCGGAAGAAGTGGCAGGTCATGCACACCTGGCGGCTGCGGCTGGCGCGCAGCACGGCCTGATCCAGCCAGGGCCAGTCCTCGATCGCCTCGTGGCGGGAGGGCTGCAGGCGGGAGAGGGGAACGGGGACCATGGCGACCTCCTGAGGCGTACACCTGTACTAGCAGGGGTGATTCCTTTCCGCTAGGGGCCAGCCTCCTGGTCAGCGCCTCCACTCCTGCTGCCGCCCACCCCCGCGGCGGGAAACGAGGGTGTCACCCGGCGCAAGGGCTGCGCGAGTGCGGCTGCGCCGCACCCTTGCCCTCGGGTGATCGTTGTTCCCTTGCCGCCGCCGGGGTGGGGTTCGTCGGGTCAGGGTTGCAGCGGCTGCTCTCCCGCGGGCTGCGGTGGCGCAGGGCCTCGGTTCCCATGGCGCTCCCCTCGCATCTGCTGGGGCTCTCGGCTTCTTCTGGTGGGGTGGGCTGAGGCTGTCTTCCCGCGAGCTGCGGTGGTAATCAGTCCCGGTTGGCCATCACGCGCCCCTCTCATTCCCTCGGTCTCTCGCTGATCCGGCCGGTCCCATTCGCACCCCCACGGATCTCCTCAGCTCGGGTGCTTTTGCGTGTTTCTACGGATGCGGCTAGTACCCATGTTCTTGTATTCTTAGGAAGTGGTCAGAAGCCCTGCCCCGCAGGCGCTCCGGCCATCTCCCACTCCGCTTTTTCTCCTCACATTCTGCCATGGGTTTGCTCCTTTCAGGGGCCGCAGATGCGGCCCCGCAGCCGCCGCTTTGCCTGCTCCCGGATCCGCTCCTGCCTCATCCCGCGCCCCGCTCCCATTGCCGCGCCCTGGTGGTGGTGGCTGGCGGTGGCCGTGATCTCGATTGGTCGCCCCTCTCGATTGCCGCCGCCCTCAGCTCCGCCGCCGCCGGCCGCCTGGTGCAGCTGCTGCTCCACGGCGGTGCCCGTGGTGCTGATCGCGCCATCGAGGCCGCTGCCCATCGCCTCGGCTGGCCCGTGGAGGCCATGCCCGCCCAGTGGGCTCGCTATGGCCTGGCGGCCGGCCCGGTGCGCAATGGCCAGATGCTCCGCCGCGCCACAGAAGAAGCCGCCGCCCACGGCCGCACCGCACCCACCGGCGTTTTGGTGGTGGCCTTCCCCGGCCACTCCGGCACCGCCTCCCTCCTGCAGCAGGCCCACCGCGTGCAGGGGCGCACCCCCCTGCCGATGGAAATCCTCGATCTGGGGGCGGAGGCGGGGGCATAGCCCCCTTTGCGGCGGGGGGATCACCTCTGGCCCGCCGCCCCTCTCCTCTGGCCCCTGGCCAACGGGGGCGCTCTCCACTTCTCACGCTCATGTCTGTCGCCTTCCCCATCACCGCCCCTCCACCCGCAGAAACCCCGCGGGGCCCTTCCCTCTGGGAGCTCGGCGCCGAGCTCCAGGCGGAAACCCGCTGGATCGCCCAGCTCGCTGAACGCCTCCACACCGACGACGAGGCCGAGCACGCCCAGGCGGTGGCCGATCTGGAGGAATGCCTCGCCGCCGAGGAATCGCGCCGCGAGGCCCTCCAACGCAAGGCCGATGCCGTCTGCTGGGTGATCGAACGCCTCCGCGGCGATGCCGATTACCACCAGGGCCAGGCCAAGCGGTTCACCGCCCTGGCCCGCACTGAATCCAGCCGCGCCGATTCCCTGGAGGCCTCCCTGCTCGGCGTGCTCACCCGCCTTTCCCCCGGCGCCACCAGCTTCCGGCTGCTCGATCACAAGCTCACCAGCCGCACCGCCGATTCCGTCGTCATCGACGACCCCGACGCCATCCCCGCCGATCTGGTGACCGTGGCCACCAGCAAGACGCCGGATAAGGCCTCGATCAAGGAGCGGATCAAGGCCGCCATCGCCAAGGCCAC
>JBIKTO010000382.1:0-3175 GCA_044348065.1 Cyanobium sp. | reverse complement strand
CCGCTACCTACCAGGGTAAGTCCGGTCTGGGTCACGCCATTCTGCTGAAGAACAGCAAATGGTTCCGCAAATGTGAGGGACTCGCCGCCATTAAAATAAGAGGCGTAAAAATAAGGATCTATGACGGGTTGGTCAAAGGTTAGGCTTAAGTCGGTGGCCGTTGATGCGGGCGAGCCGATGGCGATGCCAGAGTCAGATGTGGGAGGAAATAAGTAGGTGCCCAAATCAGTGTTCCACGTCGCACCTGAAGCGCCGATTTGGCCCGCATTCAGGCCTGTGCCAACGGTCACGGTTGCCGTGATCGGAGTCGCGGGGCAGGCCGGGTCCGACCCTTGGATTACGGCTGACTTCGTTCCGTCTGGAGTTCCATCGGGGAGAGTCCAAGCTGCTGTGCACACGGTGGTGGCGGCTTGGGCGCCGCTGGTGTTGGTCAGCGTGATAGCGAAGAGGGCCGCGCCGGAAAGGGCCAGAAGTCTCACGAAAAAATTGCAAAACCTGCCGATTATGCATGAATGAGCCACCCCCCCCGTTTCGTCTTGATTTTCTGGCAACGGTGCTCAGGGCGGCTCGATCTGGCGCGTGCCCTTGCCCCCGGGAGGGGGGCTCCACGGCTTCAGGGCCATGGGCCGCCAGCATCCCGACTCCGACCCAAACGCGGGCCAATGGGGGCAAACCTGATAGTTTTCATATCAGCCGATCCATGGCCTTGGCTGTCCGTCAGATTTCGATCACGCTGGAGGAAGACCTGCTCCAGTTTCTGGACCAGTGGGGCGGCAACCGCTCCGCTGCCATCGCCGAAGCCGTGCGCCAGTGGCGCGATCAGCAATGGCAGCGGAGCCTTGCCGAGGCCTATGCCGCCCTTGATGAGGCCGGTGCGGATCGTTCGGCCAACCCCAGCCCCCCCGATGCCCTGATCGCGGCCCGCGAAGCTGCCGAGCTGGCCCGCAGCCCATCGTGAATCCCAGCGCCGGCGATCTCTGCACCTGGCCCCGCAACCCCCTGGTGCGCGACAGCAAACGCCGTCCGGTGGTGGTGCTCTCTCCCGCCTACCCGGGGCGCTCCACCGTGATCGTGGTGCCGCTGACGTCCGATCTGTCGTCCCGCAGCCTGCCCCTGCGGCTGGTGATCGAAGCCACGCCGACCAACGCCCTGGCCTCCGACAGCCTGGCCCTCTGCGACCAGATCACCTGCCTGCTGGTGAGCCTGTTGGGCCAACCCTTCGGGCAACTGGAGGATCGGCTGCTGGCCCTGCTGCGGCATCGCGCTGCCCTGGCCCTGGGACTGATGCCCAGCGACCTTCGCCCAGGCGGCTGAACAACCCGTGAACGCCAGCCCAAGCCCCCCCCGGCGACGCCTCGGTCTGCTGGCGGGTCAGTGCTCCGTGCCCGACGACTTCGACCGGATCGCCGCCGGGGAGATCGCCGCTCTCTTCGAGGGCCACGGCCCTGTCTCGTCCGCCAGCGGCGAGTCGTGAAACTCCTGCTCGACACCCACCTGCTGGTCTGGGCGATGGGTGAACCGGCCCGCCTTGGATCTCGTGATCAAGGCGGGCCTGGGGCGCGACGGGTTTCAGGTGAAGCCGTCGCTTCACCGGTATTGAAATATGAAGTATAAAAATAAGGGTTTGTAACAGTTTGGTCGAAGGTCAGGCTCAGGTTTTGGACTGCTGCGGAAGTGGATGCTGCGGGTGATCCGATGACGACACCTGAATCCGATGTAGTTGGATATAAATTGGCATTGGCGTCAACGGCCCAGCCTGCGCCTGAAGTCACGACAACTCCGGCATTGGCGCCTGAACCGACCGGCACTGTCGTCCCAATGGCAGTGGTGGGGCAGGCGGAGTTGGAGCCTTGAATCGAGGCTGTTTTGTTCCCGCCTTGAGGGGCATTGGGGGTGGTCCAAATAGCCGAACATACCGTCAGGGCTTCAGCCTTGGGGGCAGCCGCCATGGTGACGGACAGCACGGACAGGCCGGCGAGAAACCGAAGCCTCACGGGACGAATTGCAAATCGTCGAGCATACATGTTTTGTGCTTGGTTGCCGGCCTTGTTCGGTTTTCCTGGCACTGCCATGGCTGCGCCGATCGCGCCTCGTCATTGTTTCCCTCCTCCTGCTTCCTTGACCCGGTTCAGCCGAAGTGCCGGTACCCCCCGCCGCCGATCCCGTCGACCTTCCGCTCGCCGGATCCGCTCCAGCGCAGCTCCCCCGCGGGCCCCGCCAGCAGCTCGCCGATCAGCCCGCTGCCCGGCAGGGCCGCTGCCAGGGCTTCGGCCCAGGCCGGCTCCAGGGCCAGCACCAGCTCGAAATCCTCCCCCCCCTCCAGGCACCAGGCCTGCGCTAGCGGCAGCCCGGCCATGGCGGCCGCCAGCGGCAGGGCGCCCCGCTCCAGCCGAGCCGCGCAGCCGCTGGGGGCGGCGATCGCCCGCACCGCCGCCGCCAGGCCGTCGCTGCTGTCGCACCCCCCCACCCGCCAGGGGCAGCCGGGCGGCCGGCTGGCGATCAGCGCCTGCACGGCGTCGAAGCGGGGCACGGGGCGCTGATGGGCGGCGATCGCCCGCGCCGCCAGGGAGGGATCCAGGCTCCCGGCGAGATCCGGGCTGCCGATGTGATCCGGCCCGGTGCCGTCAAGCTCTCCCTGCAGCAGCGCCAGCCCCAGCCGGCTCAGGCCATGGGATCCGGTGGCCAGCAGCCGATCCCCCGGCCGCCCGTCCCGCCGCCGGATGGGGCCGCCAGCCGCCGCCAGCCGCCCCAGGGCGGTGATCGCCAGCAGCCGCTGGCCGCCGCCGCTGCAGTCGCCCCCCAGCAGCTCGCCGCCGAAGCGATCCAGCGCCTGCCGCAGGCCGCCATACACCCCCTCCACCCAGGGCCAGGGCGTGCTCGCGGGCGCCACCAGCCCCACGGTGAGCCCCACCACGGCGTCGCAGCCCATCGCCGCCAGGTCGGAGAGGTTGGCCGCCGCCGCCCGCCAGCCCACATCGGCCGCGCTGGTGGTGGCGTCGCTGAAGTGCAGGCCCTCCACCAGCACGTCGGTGTTCACCACCAGCGCCCCGACCCCCCCGCCAGTGCCGCAGGCGGGCAGCAGGGCGGCGTCATCGGCAAACTGGCCCGCTGGCGCGTAGGCCCCCAGGCGCCGGATCAGCTCCCACTCCCCCAGATCGGCGAGGGTTTCCGCCGC
>JBIKTO010000051.1:0-9767 GCA_044348065.1 Cyanobium sp. | reverse complement strand
GCGCCGGTCGGCGCTGGTGAGGGAGGCCACCAGCCCATGCTCCGGCGCCAGCACCACGTAACTGGCGCCATAGACGGTTTCCGGGCGGGTGGTGAACACGGTGAGGTGCTCGCCGCTGGGTTGTCCCTCGGCGTCGAGCAGGGGGAACTGCAGTTCCGCGCCGGTGGAGCGGCCGATCCAGTTGGCCTGCATCGTGCGCACCCGCTCCGGCCAACCCTCCAGCTTGGGCAGATCATCCAGGAGTTCGCCCGCATAGGCGGTGATGCGCAGGAACCACTGCCGCAACCGCCGCTTCTCCACCAGGGCGCCGGAGCGCCAGGAGCGCCCCTCGCCATCCACCTGCTCGTTGGCGAGCACGGTCTGGTCCACCGGATCCCAGTTCACCAGGGCCTCACCGCGGTAGGCCAGGCCGGCGTCGAGGAACTGGAGGAACAGCCACTGGGTCCAGCGGTAGTAATCGGCGTGACAGGTGGCCACCTCCCGCTCCCAGTCGATCGAGAGGCCTAGGCGCTGCAGCTGGGCGCGCATCTGGGCGATGTTGCGATCGGTCCATTCCGCCGGATCGCTGCCTCGCTCGATCGCGGCGTTCTCGGCGGGCAAGCCGAAGCCATCCCAGCCCATCGGGTGGAGAACGGCATGGCCCCGCAACCGCTGCAGTCGGGCGATCACGTCGGTGATCACGTAGTTGCGCACATGGCCCATGTGCAGCGTCCCCGACGGGTAGGGGAACATCGACAGGGCATAGAAGGGAGGGCGGCCATCACTGTCAGCCGGCGTGGCGTCGAGGCGCAGCTCCTGCCAGCGCCGCTGCCAGCGGGCCTCGATCGCGGCGGGCTCGTAACGGGAGGGTTCGCTCACGGCAGGGGCGCGGGGCCATGGGGCTCGTGGCGATCGTGCCACAGCGGGCCCGGGCGGCGCCGCCTGGTCAGGGGAGAGCGCGCAGCAGCAGGACCGCGTCGCGGTTGATCAGCACGAGGGGCTGGTCGGCGTCCTGGCGGAGGGCCAGGAACTGGTTGTCCTGCCACTGGATCGTGCCGGCCAGCTCAACGTTGCCAACCGTCTGGATGCTCACCATCGTGCGGGAGCGGATCAGCTCCTGCACATGGCGGACGCTGGGCAGGCTGGTGTCGAGTCGGGGCCCACGACGCTCGAAGTAGCTCTGCATACGCGGGGAAGCTCTGCATAGGATCGAGCCAGCGATTCAGGTTAGGGCGGTGCTTCCCTTCAGCAAATACCAGGGGCTCGGCAATGATTTCCTCATCCTGGATGGGCGCCAGGAAGGCGGCGCCAGCGGCGACTTCGGCCTCACCCCAGCGGCGGTGCGCCTGCTCTGCGATCGGCGCTTCGGCGTTGGTGGCGACGGCGTGATCCTGGCCCTGCCTCCCCAGCGGGGGGGCGAGCTGCGCATGCGCATCTTCAACGCCGATGGCAGCGAGCCGGAGATGTGCGGCAACGGCATCCGCTGCCTGGCGCGCTTCCTGGCTGACAGCGATGGCGATCAACCGGGACGCCGCTGGCAGGTGGAGACCCTGGCCGGCCGGATCGTGCCCCAGCTGATGGAGGACGGTGCCATTGAGGTGGACATGGGCCCGCCCTTCCTCGAGCCCTCCCAGGTGCCCACCACCCTCGAGCCGGGTCGCCACGGCCTGCCGGAAGGGGAGCTGGAGGTGGAGGGGCACCGGTTGGCGGTGGCGGCCGCCGGCATGGGCAATCCCCACGTGGTGATCCCGGTGGCGGACCTGTCGGCGGTTGACCTGGAACGCCTCGGGCCTGCCCTGGAAATCCACCCCGCCTTCCCCGCCCGCACCAACGTGCACTTCGTGCAGGTGCTGGCCCCGGATCATCTGGTGATGCGGGTGTGGGAGCGGGGCGCCGGTCCCACCCTCGCCTGCGGCACGGGGGCCTGCGCCACCCTGGTGGCCTGCCGGCTCCTGGGGCTGTGCGAGGCCACGGCCCGCGTCGACCTCCCCGGCGGTGCGCTGCAGATCCACTGGGAGGGCGTGGGCAGTCCCGTTCTGATGCGGGGCCCCGCCGAACCGGTGTTCGACGCGGTGATCGCCCCGTCCCTGCTGGAGGGTCTGCTGGCGGAGGAGCAGAACGCTCCGGCGCCCCCCGCCACGCCGGAAGCCGCGAGCGCCGTTGGGTCCGCAGCCGACCCGGCGGCCGACGCTGGGCAGGAGCCGATCGACTGCGCCACCGCCTGTGTGCAGGGCTGCCGGCGACCCGAGAACTGCCCCAGCGCCGAGGCGCGTGCCAGGGTGGAAGCCCTGCTCGGCAGCCGCTCCCTCGACGAACTGGTGGAGATCGCCACCAGCACCGCCGAGGCCCGCAGCCGCGAGCGGATTCTGCGCGACCTGGAGAACAGGATCTGAGATGGCGATCTACCTCGACGCCTGCGCCACCACGCCGCCGGCCGCGGAGGTGCTGGCGGCGATGGCGGCCGCCAACGATGAGGCCTGGGCCAACCCCTCCAGCACCCATGGCTTCGGCCTGGCGGCCGCCGAGCGCCTGGAGCGCAGCCGCCAGACCATCGCCCGGGTGCTGGGGGCGGAGGGGCCTGAGGTGCTGCTGGTGTCCGGGGGCAGTGAGGCGATCCACACCGCCCTGCTGGGCGCCGCCGGCCCGCTGGAGCCGGGTCGGCTGCTGATCTCGGCCGTGGAGCACCCGGCCACCGTCGCCGCCGCGGAAATGCTGCGCCAGCGGGGCTGGGAGGTGCGCAAACTGCCGGTCGACCGCTGCGGGGTGATCGATCTGGAGGCCCTGGAGCGCCTGCTGGAGCCCCCCACCCGCCTGATGTCCCTGATCTGGGGCCAGAGCGAGGTGGGCACGATCCAGCCGGTGGAGACGATCGGGGCCCTCTGCCGGCAGGCGGGCGTTCTGCTCCACGTCGACGCGGTGCAGGTGGCGGGCCACCTGCCGGTGGATTTCGCCTCCCTGCCGGTGGATCTGCTCAGCTGCGCCTCCCACAAGCTGCAGGGTCCGCGGGGCGTGGGCGCGCTGCTGGTGCGCTCCGGCCTCAAACTCACCCCGATCATCGGCGGTGGCGGCCAGGAGGGGGGGCGTCGGGGCGGCACCGAGCCGGTGGCGCTGGTGGCCGGCTTCGCCCGGGCCCTGGAGCTGGCCGATGACCGCCTGCGCCTCCATGGCGGCATCGATCCGATCGGCGAACTGCGCGATGGGTTGCTGGCCCGGTTGCTGGCCCTGCCGGGGGTAAGGATCAGCGGCCCGGACCCCGCCGTGCCGGGAGCGCGGCTGCCCCACCACATCAGCCTGCTGATGGCCACGCCCAGCGGCAAACCCCTCTCCGGCCGGCGGCTGGTGCAGACCATGTGGCAGCAGCGGTATGCCGTGAGCAGCGGCTCGGCCTGCAGCAGCGGCCGGGGGGCCAACCCCTACGGCCTCGCCCCAAGCCCGATCCTGCTGGCGATGGGCTACGACGAGCACGAGGCTGCCACGGGCCTGCGGCTGAGTCTGGGCCACTGGCTCAGCGCCGCCGAGCTGGAGGGGGTGCCGGCCGCCCTGGAGCGGGCCCGGATGCGGGTGATGGCCGGCGAACCCGTGGGCTGAGCCCAGGGTCAGGGGGCGCCGCCTAGGGTCAGCGCTGCCGATCTGCCATCCAGGGCCATGCTGCCGCCCGATCTGAGCACCGCCGAAACCGACCTGCTGGCCTGCCTGCGGGCCGCGCTGGCGGCGGAGGCGGCGGGCCACTGGACCGTCGAGCTGCGCTTTGAAGGGCTGCGGATCCTGCCGGTGGCCCTGCGCCTTGCCGAGGCGCTCGCAGCGGCGCATCCCAACAGGCGCCTGCTCTTTCCGGATGCCGGCGCCGCCGCCCTGGCCTGCCGCGACGCGCCCGCCCTGGCGGGCCAGATCGGCAGCTTCAGCGATCAGATCCGCTTGCAGGGGGAGACGGGCAGCGACGGGCTGTTGCTGCTCGTGGCTCCAGGCCAGGCGGATTACGAGCAGGTGGAGCGCCTCTGCGGCCAGCACCGGGGGGCGCTGGTGCTGCTCAACCCCAACCTGGAGGATGCGGCGGTGGGCATCGGCAGCGTCGCCAGGGCCCGCCGCAAGGGCTTCCTTTCCCTCTGGCGGCCCGCCTACGCCCTGGTCCCGATGGCCGCCAGCGCCCTGCGGCGCGCGTTTCCCGAACCCTGGGAGCTCTATCGCCTCGATGCCGATGGCTTCCGCCTGGTGGCCAGTTTTGAGCAGAAGCCGGATGGCGAGCAGCAGGCGGAGGCCCTCGGCGAGGGCGGCGCCGCCGCCGGTCTGCGCTCCCTGGGGCAACTGATCGAGGGGCTGCAGCGCTGAGACGGCTGGATTCGCCGGCCGACTCTGCGTACACTTCGGCGACTTCCGGAACCCCATGGCCAGCGACTCCCCCTCCCGCTCCTGGTCCCTGGTGGACCTGGGCGCTGCCGCCGCCGTCCTGCTTGCCGCTGTGGGCGTGATCTGGAGCCCCAAGCTCAGCAACGCGGTGGCCCGGGCCACCGGCGACGTGCAGACCCTCACGGTGACGGTGGATGTGCGGGGTGAACCCGTCGCCGATCCCGCTTCTCTGATGGCGAGCGCCGAGAAGGAGGGCAAGGTGAAGTTCGTGATCCGCAACCAGCCCCATGGCTCGGTGCGGATCGTGCGGATCATTCCGTTGCAGCGCCGCCTTTCGATCCTCACCCCCGAGGGCCGCGTCGTCAGCGCCCCCGATCCCAACCAGAAAACCTTCGGTACCTTCGATGGCCGCTACGTGCTCAGCGGCGAGGGCCGCAAGGCCGAGGGCGGCGTGGTGCTGGGCAATGCCACCCTCAAGATCGGCGCGCCGGTGGAACTCGAGGGCAGCAACTACCGCTTCAACGGCACCGTGAGCGATCTGCGCCTGGGAGGCTCCTGAGATGGCCCATCCCCAGCCGATCGGCCACCGCTGCACCGGCCGCTGGCTTCCCGTGCTGCTGGCCGCCGGTCTGGCCCTGCCCGGCGGAGCGGCCGAGGCCACCACGCTGGCGGCCCGCAGGCCCTCCCTGCCGCCGAACACCGGGCTGCCGACACCCCCCACCGCCTCCCTGCCGGAGCTGCCGCCCCCCTCTGGAGCTCCGATCCTCCAGAGCCAGGTCAGCTGCCCCAGCCTGCAGCAGCGGTTGCTCGCCGTGCTCGCCGGTGAAACCCCCGTCTGGAGCGTCACGGTCGCCGATGGCAGCGGGCGGTTGCTGGCGGACGTGAACGGCACCCGGCCGCGGGTGCCCGCCTCGAATCAGAAGCTGCTGAGCACCGCCTTCGCCCTCGATCGCCTCGGTCCCGATTACCGCCTGGCCACCCAGTTGTGGCGGCTGCCCAACGGCAACTTCCGGCTGGTGGGCTCTGGGGATCCGGATCTGGCGGTGCCGCAGTTGCAACGCTTCGCCAAGCTGGCCCTCCAGTCCGGTGCCGGCGGCAGCGCTCCTGGAGTGGTGCGCTTCGAGCTGGCCGAGGAGGAAGCCGGCAACTGGTGGCCCCAGGGCTGGCACTGGGCGGATCGCACCACCTCCTACGGCGCACCGGTGACCCGCCTGGCGATCACCAGCAATGTGATCGACGAAGCGGTCACCAACCCGCCGGCGCGCCTGCGCACGCTCTTGCAGCGGTCGGTGGCCCGCGAAGGCGGCCAGGCGGAGCTGGTGATGGTTCCCGCCCGGATGCCGCTGACCGGCGATGCGGTTCTGATCCATGAGGAACCCTCGATCGATATGCACGGCCTGCTCAGCCTGGCCAACACCGAGAGCCACAACTTCACCGCCGAGGTGCTGCTGCGCGCCGCGGCGGGCACCTGGGATCTCGCCAAGGCCACCCAGCTGGAAACCCTCTGGCTCAGCCGCCAGGGGCTGCCGATGGAGGGGGTGCGGATCTTCGATGGCAGCGGTCTCGATCGCTCCAACCGACTCACCAGCCGCTTTCTGGCCGCCCTGCTGCTGCGCATGAACCAGCACCCCTACGCCCGTGATTACGTGGCCTCGATGTCGGTGGCGGGCCGTCGCGGCACCCTGCGCAACCTCTTCAGCGGCACCACCCTGGACGGCAACCTGTTTGCCAAGACCGGAACCCTCACCGGGGTGCGGGCGATCAGCGGCGTGCTGCGAACCAGCGATGGCCCCCGCTTCGTGAGTGCGATCTCCAATGGCGCGGGTTCGCCCAATCGAACCATCGGATCAATCCTGCGTCAGGTGCAGAACGTGGAGCTCTGCGGGGCGGTGGGATCAGCAGGCGAGCTTGGGGTCGTCCTCCCCTGAGGCTGGTGGCGCAGGTGGCGCCGGACAGGGGGAAGGCCGCTCAGCTGGCCATCCCCCGACCCACCGCCCGCCGCAGTCGGTTGGTGGCCCGTCGAGCCGGGGAGGGGGGCAGGGGGTCAACCGAGGGGCTGGGGCGGGAGGCCGCCAGATCCTGACCCTGCAGCCTGCCGAGCTCCTGACGACCACCCAGCACCACCTGGCTGAGCTCCTTGAGGCGCACCTCCAGCTCACCGAGCACCTGCTCGGCATAGCGGTTCGCCCCCTCCTGGATCGTGGCGGCCTCCTGGCGGGTGCGGGAGACCAGGGATTCGCACTGCTGCTGGGTCTGCTTACCGAACTGCAGAGCATCGCCGTGCAGGCGCTCCGCTTCCGCCTGGCTTTCCCGCTGCAGGCGCAGGGCTTCCTGGCGGATGGCGTCCAGCTCCTGCTTGGCCTGCTGGCGGGCGCGGTCGTGCTGTTCGACCAGCTGGCGGTTGCGTTCGGCCGCCTCCTGATCCTGCTGCTGGCGACGGGCCTGGGCCTCCTGGTCCAGCTGCTGGCGGCGACCCGCGTACTGCTGCTCCATCTGGGCCATGCGGCTCTGGTGCTCCTGCTCCGCCTGGGCCACCTGCTGGCGGGTCTGCAGCAGCAGCTGCTCGCATTGCTGGCGCGCCTGCTCCCGCAGCTCACCCACCTGGCGCTCCGCCTCCTGGCGGATGGCGGCGGCACTGATCAGCTGCTCGCGCTCCCGGCGCGCCTGGCTGACAATCTCCTCGGCCTGCTGGCGGGCCTTTTCGATGAAGCTCTCCCGCTGGCGGATCAGCTCGTCGGCCTGGGTGATCTGGAGGGGCAGGGCCTCCCGCAGGGCGTCCATCATTTCGATGGCGTCCTGCTCGTTCACCAGCCGACCACCACTGAAGGGGATCCGGCTGCCGTCGAGCACGATCTCCTCCAGCTGGTCGAGCTGATCGAGCACGGTGATGCGGACCTCGGACATCTCAGGCATCTGGGGATGAACGATTAAAGAGCCTCGCGAGGTCGGCCGCCACCACCGGTGGCACCAGATGGGCCACATCGCCACCGAAGCGGGCCACCTCCTTCACCACCGAGCTGCTCAGAAAGCTGTGGGGAACGGCCGTGGCGAGGAACAGGGTCTCCAGGTCAGGGGCCAGTGACTTATTGGTATGGGCGATCTGCAGCTCGTACTCAAAGTCGCTCAGGGCGCGCAGGCCACGCAGGATCACGGCGGCACCGCAGCGGCGGGCGAAGGCCACCGTGAGGCCCTCGAAGCTGGCCACCTCCACACCCTCCAGGTGGGCGGTGGCGCTCCGGATCTGCTCCAACCGCCGCTCCAGAGGAAAGGTGGGCTGCTTGGCGGGGTTGCGAAGCACCGCCACCACCAGACCGTCGAACAGGCGGGATCCCCGTTCGATCAGATCGAGGTGGCCGAGGGTGAGGGGGTCGAAACTGCCGGGGTAGAGGGCGCGCATCGGGCCAGCCTATGGGGCTGCTCCACCCCCCGGAGCCGCTTCCCACAGTCCGGTCATCGGTCCTCCCCCGCCATGGCCCTCGCCCCCGACGCCGCCGCCGCCAAGAAGGTCCTGCTGCGCAAGATCCCCCATGGGGTGTTCATCTGCGGGGTGGCCGAGGGGGACCAGGTGAACGGCTTCACCGCCAGCTGGGTCACCCAGGGATCCTTCGAGCCGCCGCTGGTGGTGATGGCGGTGCGGGCCGATTCCACCAGCAACGCCATCATCCAGCGCACGGGCCGCTTCAGCCTGAATGTGCTGCCGGCCGACCAGAAGGACCTCGCCGCCGTGTTCTTCAAACCGCAGCAGGCGATCGGTGGGCGCTTCGACGCCGCCCCCTTCCAGCTCGGCGCCCTGGGGCTGCCGATCCTTGAGGCCGCCCTGGGGGCGGTGGAATGTGAGCTGGTGGGGCAGGTGGCCCACGGCGATCACACCGTGTTTGTGGGGGAGGTGAAGAATGCGGTGCTGCAGCGCGACGCTGACGCCCTGGAGCTGGCCAGCACGGGCTGGCAATACGGCGGTTGAGCGGAACGGCCAGGCCGGAGAGCGAGGCCGCACCGCTGCTGCGCCAACCCGAGCGGTTGCGCCAGCGGCTGCGGGCGCTGCCGGCGGAGCCGGGCTGCTATCTGCTGCGCGATGGCGAGGACCGCATCCTTTACATCGGCAAGGCGAAGGTGCTGCGCAATCGGGTGCGCAGCTACTTCCAGAGCGGTGCCGGCCACGGCCACAGCCCGCGCATCAGCCTGATGGTGCGCCAGGTGCACGAGATCGAATTCATCGTCACCGACAGTGAAGCGGAGGCCCTGGCGCTCGAATCGAATCTGATCAAGGCCCACCAGCCGCACTTCAATGTGCTGCTGAAAGACGACAAGAAATACCCCTATCTCTGCATTACCTGGAGCGAAGCCTATCCTCGCATTTTCATCACGCGGCGGCGGCGGCTGCGCAGCCCCCTCGACCGTTTCTACGGACCCTATGTGGATGTGGGTCTGCTGCGCCGCACCCTGGGGCTGGTCAAGCGGGTGTTCCCACTGCGGCAGCGACCCCAGCCCCTCTACCGCGACCGCACCTGCCTCAACTTCGACATCGGCCGCTGCCCAGGAGTGTGCCAGCAGAAGATCAGCTCGGAGGATTACCACCGCACCCTGCGCAAGGTGGCGATGGTGTTCCAGGGCCGCAACGATGAACTGATGCACCTGCTGCAGGCGCAGATGGAGCGCTGCGCCGACCGGCTCGATTTCGAGGCCGCCGCCCGCGTGCGCGATCAGATCCAGGGGCTCGACACCCTCACCGCCGACCAGAAGATGAGCCTGGGGGACAGCTCGGTGAGCCGCGATGTGATCGCCCTGGCCGGGGACGAGCGGCTGGCGGCGGTGCAGCTGTTCCTGATGCGGGCCGGCAAGCTGGTGGGCCGCCTCGGTTACACCGCCGATGCCGTCGGCCCCGCCGGTGAGCCCCTGCCGCAGGGCCTGATCCTGCAGCGGGTGATCGAGGAGCACTACGGCGAGGTGGAGCCGGTGGAGATTCCGCCGGAGCTGCTGCTCCAGCATCCCCTGCCTCAACAGGAGCTGATCGCCGAATGGCTTTCCGAGCGCCGGGGCCGGCGGGTGCGGCTGGCGGTGCCCCAGCGACAGCAGAAGGCGGAGCTGATCGAGCTGGTGGAACGCAACGCCGGCTATGAATTGCAGCGGGCCCAGCGGGCCAGCGAGCAGAATCTGCTGGCCACCGAGGATCTGGCCCAGCTGCTCGATCTGCCCGCACCGCCACGGCGCATTGAGGGGTTCGACATCAGCCATATCCAGGGCAGCGACGCCGTGGCCTCCCAGGTGGTGTTCGTCGACGGCCTGCCGGCCCGCCAGCACTACCGCCGCTACCGGATCCAGAGCAGCTCGATCCAGGCCGGCCACTCCGACGATTTCATGGCGATGGCGGAGATCATGCGGCGCCGCTTCCGCCGCTGGGCCAAGGCCAAGGCGGAGGGGGGCGATCTGCTGGCGTTGCGGCGCAG
>JBIKTO010000381.1:0-3182 GCA_044348065.1 Cyanobium sp. | reverse complement strand
TCACCAACTGGCGCTCCCCACCGCCACCGCCTCGCCGCGGTCCGCCGCAGGCGGCGATGGCGGGCACGGCCAGGGCGGCGCCGCCGGCCAGGCCGAGGCGGCGCAGCAGGGTGCGCCGGCTCAGCCAGCGGCCGGCGGAGGGGGAGGGAATCGGTGGGCTGCTGTCGGGTCCCACACCGCCCAGAAACGCTGCCCCGACCGTACCGCCGATTCGGTGCTATGGCTGCTCAGCTGCGCCAGCAGCGGCGTTCCCGTCTCGCTGCGGAGGCTCACCAGCAGCAGCGCTCCCTGGAAGCTCACGTCCTCCACCGTGGCGGACACGCCCCGCTCGGTCGGCCCGGGCGGCCGCTCCTGCAGCCGCAGCTGTTCGGGGCGCAGCAGCAGCGGTCCTTCGTCTCCCGGGTCGGCCAGCAGGTTGGCGCGACCGAGAAACTCCGCCACGAACACGTTGACGGGCGCGTCGTAGAGCTGGCGGGGTGTGCCCAGCTGCTCGATCCGGCCGGAGCGCATCACCGCCAGGCGATCGCTGAGGGCCAGGGCCTCCTCCTGGTCGTGGCTGACCATCAGCACCGTGAGCCCCAGCTCCCGCTGGATGCGCTTGAGCTCCGTGCGCACGCTGCGACGCAGGAAGGGATCGAGGGCGGCCAGGGGTTCATCCAGCAGCAGAGCCGCCGGACGGTTCACCAGGGCCCGGGCCAGGGCCACCCGCTGCTGCTGGCCGCCGGAGAGCTCATGGGGGCGGCGACGCACCAGATCGGTGAGGCGCACCACCTCGAGCACCTCGCCCACCCGGCGACGGATCTCAGCGGCGGCGAGACCGCGGGCCCGGGGTCCGAAGGCCACGTTCTCCCACACGCTCAGGTGGGGGAACAGGGCGTAGTTCTGGAAAACGGTGTTGACCGGACGGCGGTGGGGCGGCAGCCGGCTGACATCCTGCCCCTCCAGGCGGATGCGACCGGATTCCAGCGGGTCAAAGCCGGCGATCAGCCGCAGGGTGGTGGTCTTGCCGCAGCCGGAGGGTCCAAGCAGGGAGAAGAACTCGCCCCGCGCCACCGCCAGATCGATCCGGTCGACGGCGATCAGCTCGCCGAAACGACGGCTCACCGCCTCCAGCGCGATGACGGGCTCCAGGGTGACGGCAACCGGGGCCCGCAAAAGGTAGCGGCCTCAGTCCCAGCGGTCCTCCCCGGGCACCCCGTCCTCGCCCTCCTCGTCCTCCTCCCCCCAGGCCAGGCTCACCAGCACCGGCGCGTGGTCGCTGGGCTGGGGGTTGCCCCGCAGGCTGCGCTCGATCACACAACCGGTGGCGCAGGCCAGCAGTGGCGCATCGAGGTAGATGTGATCGATGCGCCAGCCCCGATCGCGCTCCCAGGCGCCGCTGCGGTAATCCCACCAGCTCCAGTGGCCGCCCTCCGGCTCGAAGAGGCGGAAGGCATCGCTGAGCCGCTCCCCCAGCAGCTCGCGCAGGGCCTGGCGCTCGGGCTCGCTGGCCATGATCGAGCCGGCGAAGCGGGCGGGATCGTGCAGGTCCCGATCCTGGGGCGCGATGTTGAAGTCGCCCACCATCACCAGCGGATCCCCCTCGGCCGCCTGGGCCGCCAGATAGCGCTTCAGGCAGGCCAGCCAGGCCAGCTTGTAGGCGTATTTGTCGCTGCCGGTGGAGGAGCCGTTGGGTACGTAGAGATTGAGGATGCGCAGGCCCTCGATCCGGGCGCTGATCAGCCGCTTCTGCTCCGCCAGCTCCAGGGCGCTGGCATCGGCCGGCAGGAGGGCATCGAAGCCCACGCGCACATCCTCGAGGGGGAGGCGGCTGAGGATCGCCACGCCGTTGTAGGTCTTCTGACCGCTGATCGCGCAGTGGTAGCCCAGGGCCTGGAGGGCGTCGCGGGGAAAGCCGTCGTCGACCACCTTGGTTTCCTGCAGGCAGACCACCTCCGGGCCTTCCCGCTCCAGCCAGCGGCAGAGCTGATCGAGGCGGGTGCGCACCGAGTTGACGTTCCAGGTGGCGATCCGCATGGGCCCGCAGCGGCAGGACTGGCCAAGGCTTCTACCATGGCGATCCTGCTGCGAAGCCGTCGCGCCCGAGGCCATGGCCCTCTCCACCCGTCGAGCCCTCCGCCGCCAGCCCCGCTCGCTCCTCGGCGCCACCGCGGCCGCACTGCTGGCCCCCGTGCTGGACCCCAGTGCCGCCCTGGCCCAGCAGCAGGGCTACGGCCAGACGATGGGAACGTCGCCCATGGAGCGACAGCTGTATGACAGCAACCCGCGCGGTGGCGGCGGGAGCGGTTCGCCCCTGGAATCGGGCAACCCGCTGGACATCCTGAACGCGATCCGCCGCAATTCCAGCCTCAGCGACGCCACCCCGCCCGCCTCGGCGATCGATGATGCCCTCAAGGAGTTTGACGCCCGGCCGGCGCCGGCACCGGCCGGGCCGAAGCTCCCGGGGCCCTGAGGGGGGCGAGCCCCCAGCTGGCGGCCAGCCGGTCGAGCCGGGGATCCGCTTTGCCCGCCTGCGGCCCCCGCTGCCGCGCCTCCGCCAGGGCCTCCTGGGCGCCGCGGATGTCGCCAGCCCCGTGGCGCAGCAAGGCCAGGCCGAGCAGGGGTCGCTGATCCTGGGGGAAGGCCTGGGCCAGCCGCCGGTAGGTGGCCTCGGCCGCCCCCCGCTGCCCGCGCTTCTGCTGCAGTTCGGCCAGCAGCAGCCCCACCCCCATCGCCTCGGGCTTCACCTCCGGATTGATGGCGGTGTTGAAGGCGGCGGTCACCCGCGCCTCGGCGGCCGCACCCGCCCCCTGCTCCAGCTCGAGCAGGGTCATCAGCTGCAGCGCCTCCACCTGGTCGCTCTGGCGGCTGAGGATCATGCGCAGCTCGCGCTCGGCGCCGGCGCGGTCGTTCTGATCCCGCCGCAGCTCGGCCAGCATCAGCCGCAGGGACCAGCGATCGGGCTCCTGATCAGCCATCGGCTCCAGCAGGCTGATCGCCTCCCCCTGGCGATCGAGGGCCACCAGCAGCTCCAGCAGCCGCTGGCGGTCGCCGTCGCTGGCCTGCTGGCGGTCGAGCCGCTGGCGCAGGCTGATCACCTCACGCTGCAGCACGGCGCGCCGGGGATCCTCCGGCGCCTGGACGGCGCGCTGGCGCAAGCCCAGCCACCAACCCAGGCTGAGGGTGAGGGTGAGGGCCAGCCC
>JBIKTO010000380.1:0-3191 GCA_044348065.1 Cyanobium sp. | reverse complement strand
GTGCTGCCGTGCTGTTTTTCGCACACCACAACCGATTCGGGCTGATCGCTCATCGCGTCCACCAGCACATCCGAGTGTGTGGTGACGATCAGTTGCGTGCGCCGTGAGGCTTCCAGCAGGTGATCCGCCAGTTTTGGCAACACATCCGGGTGCAGCCCAAGTTCCGGCTCTTCGATGCAGATCAGTGGAGGTGGAATGGGATCACAGAGGATGGCCAAGAGGCAGAGGTAGCGCAGGGTGCCATCGGAGAGCCGGGTGGCGGGGATCACGAAGTCCCCCTCGTGGAAGAAGACCTGAACCGTGCCCCCTTCAATGAGCACTTGGAAATCGCGGATGCCGTCGTACAAATCGCCGAGGCCATCGAGGATGGCACGGGCGGCCGAGGGATGGCGGGTCTTGAGGCGATTGAGAACCAGGCCGAGATTGGAGAAATCTTCTTCCATCACGTCATTCCGCATTGCTGCATCTTGAGGCCTGCGGAAGATGGCCTTGCGGCCAAAGCTCCATTCCCGGAAGATTCGGATGCGTTCGTAGTTGCGAGCCAACCAGGCCAGCTCGGGATAGCTGTCTGGATCGCGCCGTTGGGCAAGAATCGAGCGATCGGGTTCCAGGCTGTCGTGCGCCAGTTGCCGCTGCTCCTGGTCTCGCACGTTCACCACGGGCCGGCCCTGTTGATAGCGGTAATAGAAATAAGGATTAGCCTGGCCTGGTTGGGCCACGGCATTTTCGAGTCGCTCATCCTCCAAAGCGAAGGCCTGGATCGAAGCGCGGAATTCTAGGCGATGCCGGAGTGGTTGGGGGCCATGGGGGTAGCTCAGCACCCAGTCGATACTCGCCACAGCATCGGTGCTGCCTTTCCAGATCCATTCGGTCACGCCGCCGCCTTTTCCGGTGACATCGCGATAGGTCTCGCGGGATTCAGCTGATGCTCTCATCAGGGCGATCGCTTCGATGAAGTTCGACTTGCCGGAGCCGTTGGGGCCGATCAGGAGATTGAGCGGGCGTAGCTCAAGTCCAGCATTGTCTGCCCCGAAGGAGAGGACGGACTGAAGATCAATGCGCTGAAGGAAGGGATGGTGGTTGGTGGCTGCCATTTCATTCCTCCTCGCTGTTGAAGGAGTCGTCCTCGGGGGCGCCCTCGGCGCCATCTGGATCGTAGGGCTCTGGAGAGGCGTTGACTGCAAGCTCCTGCTCCGGCAACCTCGCCGGCACCTCCCGCACATCGAGCTTGCCGGTGACCACATCGGCGATCAGGCGAGTGCGGTATTCGTGGAGGGGGGTGATCTCTCGTTTGAGGTGCTTGAGAGCGGTGCTTAGCGACAGAATTATGGTCTGAACGTGCTTCAAAAGCTCCTGCTGTTCCAGGGTTGGGGGAATGGCAATCTGAAACCGTTTGAGATCTTCGCAGGTGATTGCGCCTTTCGTACTACCAGAATCTTCGCTGGATGCATGGAGTTGGAAATAGGTGGCGCTGGTGTCGGTGGGCATGGGGCCGGGAGAATGGTGGGCCTTAGCTCAGTTTGGGGGATCGGGGCGAGCAATGGGGGCAGACTGGTGGGGGCTGGTATTTGGCGGCTGGGCTCTACTAGCAAGCTTTACTAAGTTGTTTGCCAAGGGTCTGCTGTGGAGGGGGGTCTTAGTAAAGCCCTTGGGAACAGGGCTCAGGATCCGCCGTGCGGCTTCAAGCGAGTTGGTCCGCTCGATCCGGCCAGCTCGGCGCAGCTCCTGCATCAGGCCAGTGGCTCGGCTGTGAAGGTTGCCGATTCCGCCAGTGGATCAACCCAGCCCTGATCAGCCAGAACGGCACTGGCGATCTGGATCTGGCGGGGCGAAAACTGCTGTTTGCGAGGACTCCAGGCATGGAAGAGCTGCACCAGCTCGCTGATTGAAGAGGGTTGTTCTTGCTTGTGGAGCCAGTGGACGGTGGCGAGCAGTTCCAGGCCAAAGGGGCTTTCAAAGCCGGAGACGAGATCAGAGACGCGCCGAAAACGAGCATGGGTGTCTGGATGGCCGGCGAGAAAATGCAAGGCTTGTTTCTCAGCACCGGCAACGATTGCTAGGCGCTTGGAGGGATCATCGCCTCCATCGCCGTAGCCCTTGATGAAATGGCCCTCAATGGCTTGGAAGACATGGCGCAGATTTTCGGCATAGGGCCCATAGGGGGCCTTGGTGTAGCGAAGCCTGAGCGGCTCGTTGGCCACTTGCAGGAAGTACATGAGTTTATGAACTTCAAGAAGAGATACAAATGGATCGAGTAGGCCCGCGAGATAGCGATCCATCAAGCCAAGCAAAGCAGCCCGGCCTGGAGTCATGGGTGGTGGGGCAGTGGCTTTGGCAATGGGCTTCAATACATCAGCGGAGTCTGGTGCATAGAGGTGAATTTGTACGGATTGAAGTGGCGCCAAGGCCGCATTAATCCGGGAACTGACTATTGACCAAGAAAGTCCTCCAAGACCACAGCCAAGTGGGGGGATCGCGATACTGTTTATGCCCAGTTCCTCGATGACGCGAATCAAATCGACAAGCCCTGTTTCAATATCTTCGAGCCGGCTTTTCCCTCGCCAGTGCCGCTTGGTGGGAAAATTGATGATATAACGAGGACCCTGCAGGAGGCCGGTGCTGGTAATGAACATGCGGCCTGGCTGCACTTCCTCGCGCTTGCAGGCTTGGGCGTATTGCTTGTAATTATCAGGGAAAGCGTTTTTGAACTGCAGCGCGATGCCCCTTCCCATCACGCCAACACAGTTGACGGTGTTCACCAGGGCTTCGACAGGCGCAGCGAGGATGTCGCCGCTAGAGGGGTGAATCATGCTCGTTGTCCTCCCTGCTCAGTAGTACCAGTCCAGTTTAATTTGAATGGGTGGCTTGTGTCCAGTGGTCGTGAGGAATTGTTCAACAATGGCTCGAACTGCCTCGTTGTGAACGCCGATGCGGCGAACCAGCGTCCAGGGGACTTGATCTTCCACTAAAAATTCGGATTGCTTGGCCTCCTTGATATCTGCCTGGCGCCATTGCCGAGCCTGAATGGCCTGCCAATTCAATACACTGAGGCTCACCAGTGAGCGGTAATCATCAAAGTAGCGGGAGCCGGCATTGCCCTTGGTGATGGCCCAGCGTTTGCCTGCCTTCGTTGCCCAATCGCTGACGGACTGGAGTTCAAATTCAAGATGAACAATGGGGGCCTGCCCGCC
>JBIKTO010000379.1:0-3196 GCA_044348065.1 Cyanobium sp. | reverse complement strand
CGCCGACGACACGCTGCTGCTGACCCTGGGCACCGGCGTGGGGGGGGCGGTGCTGCTGGGGGGCGAGCTGTTCCTGGGCCATGGCGGCGCGGCGGCCGAACCCGGCCTGATCGGCGTGGACCCGGAGGGTCCGCCCTGCCGCAGCGGCAATCGGGGGTCGCTGGAGCAGCACTGCAGCATCGCCGGCCTGGCGCGGCTCAGCCCCCTGGATCCGGCCGAGCTCTGCCGCCGCGCCGAAGCGGGCGATGCGGAGGCCCGGGCCGTGTGGGACGCCTACGGCCGCTGGCTGGGGATCGGCCTGAGCTCGCTGCTGTATGTGCTCACCCCCGAGCTGGTGCTGGTGGGCGGCGGCCTCAGCGCCGCCAGCGAGCACTTCCTGCCGGCGGTGTGGCGGGAGGTGGAGGAGCGGGTGCTGGCGGTGAGCCGGGAGGGGCTGCGGATCGAGCGCTGCGCCCTGGGCAACGGCGCCGGCCGGCTGGGGGCCGCCTGGCTGGCGGGCCAGCGCCTGGCCACCGGCGGCTTGGGATGATGGAGCCATGAGCCTGCCCGAATCCGCCACCACCAGCACCCCTGCCAGTGCCAGTACCCCGGTGCCCGAACCGCCGCCGGAGCTGCTGGAGCGGGCGGCGGCGGTGCGCCGGGCCGCCATGGCCCTGGGCCGGCTGGCGGATGGCCAGCGGCGCCGGGCGGTGCTGGCGATGGCCGAGGCCCTGGAGGCCGGCGCCGAGGCGATCGTGGCGGCCAATGGCGAGGACCTGGCGGCCGCCGAACGGGATGGGCTGGCCGCCCCCCTGATCGCCCGCCTGCGGCTGGATCGGGCCAAGCTGGCCAGCGCCATCGAGGGGGTGCGCCAGGTGGCGGCCCTGCCGGATCCCCTGGGCCAGCGCCAGCTGCACACTGAGCTGGACGAGGGCCTGGTGCTGGAGCGGGTGAGCGTGCCCCTGGGGGTGCTGGGGGTGATCTTCGAGGCGAGGCCGGATGCGGTGATGCAGATCGCTTCGTTGGCGATCCGCTCCGGCAACGGCGCCCTGCTGAAGGGCGGCCGGGAGGCCACCGCCAGCTGCCGGGCGATCGTGGACGCCCTGCGCGCGGGCCTGGCCGCCGCGGAGGTGGATCCGGCCTGCCTGGAGCTGCTCACCAGCCGGCAGGAGAGCCTGGCGCTGCTGAAGCTCGATGGCCTGGTGGATCTGATCATCCCCCGGGGCTCCAACGAGCTGGTGCGCTTCATCCAGTCGCACACGCGCATCCCGGTGCTGGGGCACGCCGATGGGGTGTGCCATCTGTATGTGGATCGGGCGGCGGCGGTGGAGCAGGCGGTGCGGCTGGCGGTGGACAGCAAGAGCCAGTACCCCGCCGCCTGCAACGCCATCGAAACGCTGCTGGTGCATCGCGCCATCGCCAAGGAGTTTCTGGCGGCGGCGATCCCGGCCCTGGAGGCCGCCGGCGTGGAGCTGCGGGGCGATGACGAAGCCCGAGCCCTGGGGGTGGCGGGAATCGCCAGCGAGGACGACTGGCGGATCGAGTATTCCGACCTGATCCTGAGCGTGAAGGTGGTGGCCGATCAGGAGGAAGCGCTGGCCCACATCGCCCGCCACGGCTCGCGCCACACCGAGGCGATCTGCACGCAGGATCCGGAGGTGGCCGAGCGCTTCCTGGCGGCGGTGGACAGCGCCGGGGTGTTCCTGAACTGCTCCACCCGCTTCGCCGATGGCTTCCGCTACGGCTTCGGCGCCGAGGTGGGCATCAGCACGCAGACATTGCCGCCCCGCGGTCCGGTGGGCCTGGAGGGGCTGATCACCTACCGCTACCGGCTGCGCGGCGCGGGCCACACCGTGGCCGATTACGCCGCCGGCGCACGCCGCTTCACGCACCGGCCGCTGCCGTTGTGAGCGCGAGCCCGCCACCACTGGTGCTGGTGCATGGGCTGTTCGATACCCCCGAGATCTTCCGCGGTCTGCGCCATTCCCTCGGCAATCGCCGCGATCCGCTGCTGACACCACACCTGCCCCACCGGCTCGGCGCCACCGGTCTGGAAACCCTCGCCCAGCGGCTGGGCGAACAGATCGAGGCGGCCTTCGGCGCGGAGCAACCGGTGGATGTGCTCGGCTTCTCGATGGGCGGCCTGATCGCCCGCACCTGGATCCAGTTGTTCGATGGCGCGGCCCGCACGCGGCGTTTCATCTCCGTGGCCAGCCCGCACGCCGGCAGCCTGGTGGCCCTGCCCTGGCCGCGCCTGCTGCTGGCCGGCGTGGCCGACATGAAGCCGGGCAGCCCGCTGCTGCGCCGCCTCGATGCCGACCTCGAACCCCTGCGCCGCATCGACTGCACCAGCTTCTACATCCCCAGCGACCTGATGGTGATCCCCGGCTGGCGGGCCGTGCTGCCGGTGGGCCCCCGCATCCGGTTGCCCGTGCTCCAGCACCGGCTACTGATGGCGGAGCCGGGGTCGCTGACGCCGATCACGGCGGAGTTGTTGCGGGTGTAGGTGCTGGGGGTTCCGCTCCTGCAGATCAGGGTGGGCGATCTTGCCTGCGTGTGGTGCAGAGCAGCCGCAAGCCCACCGGCAAGCGTTGCAACGCTTGCTTCGCCGGGATCACGCCGATGGCTATGGCAAGGTGCACCTTTCCCACACCTTGGGGCGCAAGTACTCCCATGCCCCGGTGGGATGGGTCTGGCAATGGGTCTTTCCGCGACAACATCGCCGGCATCGCGCGTGGATCAGGAAGCTGTGCGCCGAGATGTGTTGGCTTCGGGAAGCATGCACCCATTTGCTACAGCGTGGCCAGGACATCCGAACTATCCAGGAACTCATCGTCCACAAAGACATCAAAACAACCATGATCGATAGGCATGTTCTCCACCGTGGCCCCTGGGCGGGCGCAGCCCGGCTGTTTTTTTTGTGACGGGCTGAACCCTTATAGGCGGGTCCGCCTATCGAACTCGGAATGACTCCGACTTACAGCAAATCCTTGACAGTGCAATGGATCTCAAGCACAGCCGTCATTTCCCGCACCCTTTTAGGCGGCGAGGGCGCCGGGAGTGGGGGTATTATGCGGGTCCGCCCAAATACTGTTGGACTAAGCCGCTACGCGGCAGATTGCAAGAGCTTAGCATAAGCTAGCTGCCCTTGTTCCCAGGTTGCGGTGGCGAGCTGGCCCATAAAACTTGGGCCATAAGCATCCACAGCCTCCACGGC
>JBIKTO010000378.1:0-3200 GCA_044348065.1 Cyanobium sp. | reverse complement strand
ATCCACCAGGATGGTGTGCTCAAGCATCGCCTCACCTACGAGATCATCGATGCCCGCACCGTGGGCCTGGCCGACAACCGCATCTCCCTGGGCAAGCTGAGCGGCCGCAGCGCCTTCCGCGCCCGCCTTGAGGAGCTTGGATACCAGCTGGAGGGGGAAGACCTCAACGACGCCTTCGCGCGCTTCAAGGAACTGGCCGACCGCAAGCGGGAGATCAGCGACCGGGATCTGGAGGCGATCGTCTCCGAGCAGGTGCAACAGGCCGACCAGGCGGCCTTCCTGCTGCGGCGGGTGCAGGTGAGCTGCGGCACCGGCCTGCTGCCCACCGCCACCGTCACCCTGGAGGCTGCGGGGGGCGAGGAGCGCAGCGTCGCCCGCATCGGCACCGGCCCGGTGGATGCGGTGTGCCAGGCCCTCAACGAACTGGCCGGCGTGCCGAACGAACTGGTGGAATTCAGCGTCAAGTCGGTCACCGAGGGCATCGACGCGATGGGGGAGGTGACGATCCGCCTGCGGGCCGCCGGCGTGCTCTATTCCGGCCACGCCGCCGACACCGACATCGTGGTGGCCGCCGCCCAGGCCTTTGTGAATGCCCTCAATCGCCTGGTGGCCGGTGGCCAGCGCACGCCGCTGCATCCGCAGAAAACGCCCCTGCCGGTGGCGGAAACCCAGGCGGTGTGAGCGCCTCTCCCGAGCTCTGGCTGCTGCGCCACGGCGCCACCCAGTGGGCCCGTGAGGGACGCCACACCGGCCGCACCGACCTGCCCCTGCTGCCGGAGGGGGAGGAGGAAGCTCGGCGCCTGGCGCCCGTGCTGGCCGCCCAGGCCTTCGACGCCGTGCTGGTGAGCCCGCGCCAGCGGGCCCAGCACACCTGCCACCTGGCCGGCCTGGGGGAGCACGCCGAGCTGTGCGACGACCTGCGGGAGTGGGATTACGGCGACTACGAGGGCATCACCACCGCCGAGATTCGCCGCAGCGTGCCGGAGTGGACGGTGTGGACTCACCCCTGCCCGGGCGGCGAAAGCGCCAACGACGTGGCGGTTCGCTGTGAGCGCCTGATCCAGCTCTGCCTGGCCCGGCTGGGGCAGGAGCGGCGCCTGGCCCTGTTCGCCTATGGCCACATCCTGCGCAGCCTGGCCGCATGCTGGCTGGGGCTGGGGGTGGCCGGCGGCGCCCTGCTGGTGCTGGGCACCGGCACCATTTCGGTGCTCGGCCAGGAGCGGCAGACGCGGGCGCTGCTGCGCTGGAATGGGCCGGTGGGCGGCTGATCCGGGCCTGGATCTCAGGCGACGAAGCGCCCGTAAAGCCAGCGCACGAAGCCTCCCACCACGGGCACCGGCGCGAAGGTGGGACCCACGAAATCGAAGTAGTCGCGGTGCTCGCAGATGCGGCCATCGGCGGCCAAGCGCAGGCGGGTGACACCGGGGTAGATGAACTCAATCCCCTTGATCTTCAGGCCCATGCGCCATTCGATGAACGCCTGATCACCATTCAGCGCCACGGCGCCGGGTTCCAGAAAGATGTCGTCGCAGCGCTGCTCCAGGCCCCGCTGGGCCAGGATGTAGGCCTCCACCCCCTGGCGGCTCTGGGTGGGGTCTTCGAAGCGCACGTCGTCGGTGTAGAGCGCCCGCCATTCCGCCGGGGTGGGGCCGGGCACGCCGTAGGGCTTGGTGAACAGGGCCTGGAGCTTGTCGGCATCCAGCGGCGGCGTGGGGGCGGCGGGCATGGGCTGGGCCTGGGGAATGGTGGCGGCCAGGCTACGGATCCTGCCCATACTGAAGGGGGATTGCGGGCAGAACCTGTGCAAAGCAGTCTGTTCACCACGGTGTTGCTGCCCCTGGCCCTGGGGCTGGTGATGCTGGGGATGGGGCTGAGCCTGGTGCCGGACGACTTCCGCAGGATCGTGCGGGCGCCGAAGGCGGTGGCCCTGGGCAGCCTCGGCCAGGTGGTGGTGCTGCCCCTGATCGCCCTGCTGCTCACGCGGGTGGTGCCGATGCAGCCGCCGATTGCGGTGGGCCTGATCGTGGTGGCGCTCTGCCCCGGCGGGCCCTCGTCGAATCTGATCACCTACCTGGCCCGCGGTGATGTGGCCCTGTCGGTGACGCTCACCGCGCTGAGCAGTCTGATCACGGTGTTCACGATCCCGGTGTTCACCAACCTGGCCCTGGCGGCGTTCCTTGGGGGCGGCGCGGAGATCCGCCTGCCGATCGGCACCACCATGCTGCAGATCGTGCTGATCACCCTGGTGCCCACCGCCATCGGCATGGCGATCCGGCAACGCGCGCCGGCCCGCGCCCAGGCCCTGGAGAAACCGATGGGGCGCGTGGCCACCGCCCTGCTGGGCCTGATCATCGCCCTGCTGCTGGTCCGGGAGGGCAGCCGGCTGCCGTCGTTCCTGCTGCGGGCGGGGGTGGCGGTGATCCTGCTGAATGGCTTGGGCAGCCTGGCGGGGATGGTGCTGGGGCGACTCGGTGGCCTGCCGAGAGCGCAGCGGATCTGCCTGGCGATCGAGGTGGGAATCCAGAACGGCACCCTGGCGATCGCCATCACCGCCGGACTGCTGGGCGATCCAGAGATGGCGGTGCCGGCGGCGCTCTACAGCCTCTGGATGTACGTCACCGGGGTGATGCTGATCGCCCTGGGGCGGCATCGAGCTGATCGGCACCAGGAATCCGGCTGAAACGACGATCCTGAGCTTCCGTCTGCCGCTGGCAACGCAAAGGCTGGGCGAGCGGTTCGTTGTCGGTCGCAGGAGCCCGCCAAGGCCTTCATGCCTGCAGCCAGAGAATCATCGCCCTGGGAATCAGCAGCTCCAGCTCGCTGCCGTGGCTCTGCAATGCGTGCCATTCCCAGGCCCTCAACTCCACCTGAATCGCGACGGCGCCCGCCGCGGTCTGTACATAGGCGCTCACGTGCAGGGCGCCATGGCTCACATGAATCAGCCGGCAGCGATGCACGATCAGCTCGGAGCTGGCCCTGGTGCTTCCGGCGGGGCCGAGGCGCAGGTGATGGGCGCGCAGACCGAGCCAGGTCTGAGGTGCTGAGGACCTGGGTGGCGCTGCCTCGACCACAAGATCCCAGGCTTCAGCCAGGCAGCGATCGGAATCCAGCCAGTGGATCGGGCTCAGGTTCTTGCAGCCTGTGAGCCTGGCCACACTCAGAAGCTGGGGTTGGGCGAAGAGGTCCTGGGTCGGCCCCTG
>JBIKTO010000377.1:0-3201 GCA_044348065.1 Cyanobium sp. | reverse complement strand
CCTGGCGGCCTTCTGCCGGGCCCAGGGGCTGGCGGCCCCGGAGCTCGGGGCCCTGGCGCTGATCGCCGCGGTGGCCGCGCTGGTGGAGCAGCTGGCGATCGGCGGCCTGGACAACCTCACGGTGCCCCTGGTGGTGGCGGCGCTGTGGCAGCGGCTGGCCTAAGCCCGCAGCAGGTCCTCGCAGCGGCGCTCCCAGTCCCGCTGGGTGCCGAGGGCGGCCACGACGCGGCGGTCGGAGGGCTCCTCCCGCAGGCACAGCTGCCACTGGCGGACCAGATCGGCCCGCTCCATCCAGACATCGAGAACGGTGCGCTGGATGCCCTCCCGATCCCAGCTGCGTTGGCGGGCCGTGTCCAGGGCCCAGGCCAGCAGCTCATCGAGGGTGAAGGGGCGGAAGCCGGCGAAGGCCAGCCCACCGCCCGCGCCGGAACCACCAGCGGGTTCGCAGCGCTGCTCGAGGTAGAAGAGCTGCAGAGGATCGGAAAGACCGCAGAACTGCATCAGATAGGTCATGACCGCAACCTGCCCGGTTCGCAAGGAGGTTCAGAGTAGAAAGCATCTCCCCAGCGACTGTTCAGCAGGAACAGACTTTGCCGATCCGTCACATGCACGGGCTTCGTTGACATTTTGGCACTCGCACATCGCGAGTGCCAATGAGGAGCAAACAGCCCTCAAGCCGGTGCCAGCTCCAGCTCCCGGGCCGTGCGCACCGCCGCCGCCAGCTCCTCGAGCAGGGCCAGGGTGGTGGGCAGATCGATGCAGGCGTCGGTGATGCTCTGGCCGTAGGTGAGCTGGCTGAGGTCGGTGGGAATCTTCTGGCTGCCGGCCACCAGATGGCTCTCGATCATCACGCCCATCACATGGCGGGAGCCGGCGGCCACCTGGCCGGCGATCGAGCGCAGCACATCGGCTTGACGGCGGTAATCCTTATTGGAATTGCCGTGGCTGCAATCCACCATCAGCCGCGCCGGCAGCGCCTCCCGCGCCAGCTGGGCGGCGGCCGCCTCCACCGCCTCCGCCTCGTAGTTGGGCCCGCCCTTGCCGCCGCGCAGCACCAGGTGCCCATCCGGGTTGCCGGTGGTGCTCACGATCGCCGCATGCCCCTCGGCGTTGATGCCCAGGAAATGGTGGGGCCGGGCGGCGGCCTCCATGGCGTTGATCGCCGTGGTGGCGCTGCCATCGGTGCCGTTCTTGAAGCCGATCGGCATCGACAGGCCCGAAGCCATCTCGCGGTGGGTCTGGCTTTCGGTGGTGCGCGCGCCGATCGCCGTCCAGCTGATCAGGTCGGCGATGTACTGGGGCACCACCGGATCGAGCAGCTCGGTGGCCGCCGGCAGCTCCAGGGAGCCCAGGTGCAGCAGCAGGGCGCGGGCGCGGCGCAGGCCGGTGTTGATGTCGTAGCTGCCGTCGAGGTGGGGGTCGTTGATCAGGCCCTTCCAGCCCACGGTGGTGCGCGGCTTCTCGAAATACACCCGCATCACCACCTCCAGCTCATCGCGGTGGCGGCGCTGGGCGCGGGCGATGGCGTCCGCGTACTCGCGGGCGGCGTCGACATCGTGCACGGAGCAGGGCCCGACGATCACCAGCAGGCGGCGCTCACCGGCGTGGAGGATCGCCTTGATCCGCTCCCGCGCCTGCTGCACGGTGCGGGCGGCGGCCTCGCTGATCGGCAGCTCCCTGTGCAACACCGCCGGAGGCACCAGGGGCCGGGTCTCCACCACGTGGAGGTCGGAGGTGGGGATCATGGACCGACGGCGCGAGGCACGGGGTAACAACCCAGCCTAGAAGCCACGCCGCCGGCCGTCCGCCCTCAGAAGGGGATCGGCATCTCCGCGTCGGCGGGGGCGGGGGCGCAGGCCGCCACCCGCTGGGCCACCACCTGGCCGATCACCACGATCGCAGGCGAGCGCAGCCCCTCCTGGCGCACCCGCTCCGCCAGCTCGGCCAGGGGCGCCAGCAGCAGCCGCTGGCCGAGCACGGTGCCCTGCTGGATCACCGCCGCCGGGGTGTCGGGCGCCAGGCCGCCGGCCAGCAGCTCGGCGCAGATCGCCGCCAGGTTGTGCAGGCCCATGTAGATCACCAGGCCGTCGCTGCTGCGGGCCAGCCCGCGCCAGTCCACCCCGGGCCGACCCTTGTCGATCTCCTCGTGGCCAGTGACGAAGGTGACGCTGGAGCCGGCGCGGCGGTGGGTGACCGGGATGCCGGCGTAGGCGGGGGCGGCGATGCCCGCCGTCACCCCCGGCACCACCTCCACCGGGATGCCCCGCGCCGCCAGGTGGGCCGCCTCCTCCCCGCCGCGGCCGAACAGGAAGGGATCGCCCCCCTTGAGGCGCACGATCGTGCGGTGCCGGCCGGCCAGTTCCACCAGCACGGCGTTGGTGCTCACCTGGGGCACGGAATGGTGGCCGCGCCGCTTGCCGACGAAGTGGCGCTCGCAGTGGGGGGGCACCAGCTCCAGCAGGGCGCGGGGCACCAGGGCGTCGTGCACCAGGGCATCGCACTGGCGCAGCAGCCGGTGGGCCCGCAGGGTGAGCAGCTCGGGATCGCCCGGGCCCGCCCCCACCAGGTACACGGTGCCGGGGGTGGCCTCGCTCATGGCAGGGCCTCCAGGGCCGCCAGCAGGGCCGAGCGGAGCCGGGGGCGCTCCAGCAGCGGCGCGGCCGCGGCGGGGCCGAGACGCGGGGCCAGGGCCTCGGTGAGCCGGTTGGCCGCCAGGGCCAGGGGCAGAACGGGGCCGCGGATCGGCAGGGCCAGCTCCTCAGAATCCGTGGAACTGTATGGAGCGGCGCGCAACTCCGCCGCGCAGAGGCGCCCCAGGTGCTGGAGATAGCGCTGGGCCAGGCCCCCCTCCAGGGGGTGATGGAGCAGCAGGGGCAGGCCGCCGCCGGCCGCCGCCAGCTCCGCCGCCTCCTGCGCCAGGGCGGCCTGCCAGGCGGGCCAGGCGCCGAGGAAGGGCCAGCGCCGCAGCGGCCCCCGCCGGCGCAGGGCGGCCACGATCGCCGGCAGGTCGTGGCGCACGTGGCCGCCCGGCAGGAGCAGCAGGGGCACCACCCCCAGGGGCTGGGGACCGCAGGACGGCGGGCCGCAGGGCGGCGGGCCGGGATCGGCGGCGGTGAGGGCCCGCAGCGCCACCGGCGCACCGCGGCGCCGCTCCAGCTCCGCCGCCAGCTCCTGCCATTCGGCCGGCACCACACCGCCGGC
>JBIKTO010000376.1:0-3202 GCA_044348065.1 Cyanobium sp. | reverse complement strand
GCTGGGACCGCTGGAACCAACCGGTGGAGGTCACGGTGGGCGAGCTGCTGCCGGATCAGGCGGTGCCACTGCTCAAGCGGCGGCTGGAGCTCAGCCGGGAGGAGGCGCTGAAGCTCTGGGCCGAGAAGCGCCAGAAGGGTTGGCAGGCCTGTAAGCCCCAATGGGCTCTCGCCCCCGAACGGAGGCCGCGGGATGGCTCTGCGGCCACCAGCATGGGGAAATCTGTGAACCCTCCATGCTTCTGAACCCTTTCTGCCCGCTCACCGCGGCGAAGGTTCTGGCCCTCAAGGCCACGGTGATCGTGCTGCTGACGCTGCTGATCAAGGCCAAGGTGCGCATCACCGCCTTCTCGGCCCTCGGCTTCTTCCTGCTGATGCTCCAGACCCTGGTGTTCCTGGCTGTCAGCGGTGGCATCGTGCTGGTGGCAGGCGGAGCGGCGCTTTATGCCGCCCAGCAGCGCAAAGGCGCTGCGGCCTGAGGCCGAGCCATGGCGGTTGAAGTCGCCCTGGCGATGCTGCAGCGGGAAGGCCGCTGGCTGATGCAGTTGCGTGACGAGATCCCCACGATCGTCGCCCCCGGTTGCTGGGGACTCTTTGGCGGACACCTCGATCCCGGTGAAACGCCCGAGCAGGCTCTGCGACGCGAGCTGCTGGAGGAGATCAGTTGGGAACCAGTAGCGGTGGAGTGCGTGATGGTGCACCACATCCACCGGCGCACGGCCCATGTGTTCCGCGCTGAGTTGTCCGTGCCGCTGGAGCAGCTGCTGCTCCTGGAGGGCCAGGACCTGGGCCTGGTGAGCCCGGAGGAACTCCGGTCGGGGTCCATCTGGAGCAACAGACTCGGCAGCCTCCGTCCGGTGGCCGAAGGACTGCAGGAGCTGATGCAGCACGTGATCACCGGCCAGCGGTGACACAACAAAGCCCGGAGCGTTGGCCCCGGGCGTTTGTCTGCTCAGCCGTGGTGCCTTCCCGAGGGGGTCGGGCGCAGCTGTGCGGTCGGTTGATCGTTTTCAGATCAGAAAGTCTTTGGTTGTGGGGCGGAGCTGCCGGTGCTGGCACCTGGGGCCAGGTGTCGAGTGGGACGTTCCGTTGGGTCCGGGGCACCTCAGGCGGTGCAGTGGACGGCGTGTGTCCCCTCCAGGAAATGACACGCCAGGAACGTCAGTGATCCGTCAAGAATGTTGGAGCAGGGGCCGGATCGTCAGCGCGCTCCTCGCTGCTGCTCAGGGGGGGTGTCTTCCATCAATGGAGCCTCCGAATCCCGTTGCAGCCACGATGGGCCCGCCCAGCGGTGCCAGCAAGGGCTGCAGCACTTCCGACACTGGTCTTCACCTGGGGCAATGGGGCTTCATGAAGGGGGCTTCACCAGAGGTTCTCAGGGCTTATCGGTGCTGCATCGACCAGGCCGGTGGCGGGTTCCTGAAACCGTCCTTTTCCGGGCGGGAACAGGAACCTCACAGGCCCTCCGCCAATGGCCAGAAGGCGTAATTTGTAGTTGAGGGGAGGCCCGGGAGCCAACCCGACCCTCACCCTCCACCAGAGTCCGGCCAGGGATCACCCGAGCCGGTGCGCACGACGGAGGTGCGAGTGATTGCAGTGGTTGCCCAACAGCCAAGTGAACTCGGTGGCGCAGCGCGAACGCCATCCCGTAGCCGCTTGACAGAGCGATACGCCAGTTCTGTTTCCCGCGTGTTGACACCTCGGGCTGCATAACCCGAGCCGGGGTCGCAGCTGAGAAGGTCAAGCCCCGAGCATCTCTTCCCAGAGACGTGATCTCATTCCTCTCCTGTCAGGCACAAGGCAGGCCATGCGTGAACAAAAGACACCCGACCCGATCGAGCCCCAGATGCCAAGGCGATGATCCGCGACCGGTGCTAAGGCGCCCCTACATGGGGCGCCTTCCTGTTGCAGTGATCGGAAATTGATGCACCTTCTGCATCGGTAGCCAGAGCTCAGGTGGCCAGTGCCAGGCTGAGCTGCTGCCGGTATTGGCCCTTGATCCATCTCCCCCAGGGCACGCTGGCCCTGTTCGTCATGGCGATGGCGGCTTCTCCGCCGCTCGGGGTAAGCGAAGTCGCCGTCGCTGCCCCCGCGTCCAGCTACCGAGCCACGGTGCTCTCGGTGGGAGACGGTGACACCCTGCGGGTTCAGTCGGGAGGTCGATCCATCACCATCCGCTTGGCCTGCATCGATGCACCCGAGACAGCCCAGTCCCCCTGGGGTCAGCAGTCCCGCGCCTATCTGATGCAGCGCCTGCCGCGGGGCCGCCAGGTCAACATCCAGCCCCACACCACCGACCGCTATGGCCGCACGGTGGCAGAGGTGATCAGCGACCTCAACGTCAATCTCGTGATGGTCGAGGACGGCCAGGCCTTTGCCTACCGGCGCTACCTCAGCGGCTGTGATGCCAAGGAATATCTGGATGCGGAGTTCCGGGCCAGCCGACATCGCTACGGGGTCTGGCAGCAGGAGGGAGGCATCACCAGGCCCTGGGATTTCCGGCGCGGTCGCACCGCTGCGGTCATCCCTGATGGCACCACCCCCGGCGGCCGCCGCTACCGCTGCAAGGAGATCGGCTCCTATGCCCGCGCTCAGGAGCTGCTGCGCCAGGGCCACACCTACCTCGACAGCAATGGCGACGGTGAAGCCTGCGAGTGCCTGCACCGCTGCCTATCACTCCCCCAGCAACCCCTCCCCCACCCGCCGGCAGAACTCCCCCAGCCGCTCCCGCCGCCAGCCCACCAGCGCCCCGGGCCGGGCCACCAGCGCCAGCAGGTCGTCCTCGGCGTCGAGCAGCTCATCGAGCAGCCAGCACAGGGCCTGGGTGCGGGCAGGGTCTTTCGGGTCGGTGGCCATGGGGTCTCCGGGTGGGGGGTTCCAGAGATTTCCAGCCCTGTCAACTCCGTGCGCTGATCAGGGGTTGTAGGGCTGAGCCAGGCCCCGCTCCAGCAGCTCGGTGCAGAGGCTCGGGGCGCCTTCGCGGTAGCAGTCGGCCAGCATCCGCCCGTACTTCTCCTCCTTGGTGGTGCGCACCAGGACCGCTCCAGGCTGCGCAAACCATTGGCTCACGAACGCCTGGCTCTCCTGGGCCCTGGCCTTCTCCGCTGGGTCTTTGCTGCGCAGCTCGGGCGCATCCACGCCGTAGAGCCGCACTCGCTGGCGCAGGGTGAGGGAGAACCCCAGGTCGAGGTCCAGATCCACAG
>JBIKTO010000050.1:0-9844 GCA_044348065.1 Cyanobium sp. | reverse complement strand
GTGGCCGTGCCCGCCCGGCAGGCGTATTCCCATTGGGCTTCACTCGGCAAGGGGTAATGCTTGCCGGTGCGCAACCGCAGACGCTCGCAAAACGCCTTCGCTTCCATCCAGCTGACCATCACTACCGGCCGCTGGTCTCCACCAAAACGCTCAGGATCGTTCAACTTCGCCACCGGATCGGGATCCAGCAGCTCCGGCCAGCGCTCTGCGTCCACATGCTGCGGCTTGGCCCACTCCGCCACCGCCCGCCATTGGGCCTGGGTGATCGGGGTTTGGCCCAGCAGAAATTCCCGCAGGGTCACCCGATGCACAGGGCGCTCTGAATCGGAGCTTCCCGCCTCCGTCTCCGGCGCCCCCATCGCGAAGCTGCCGGCCGGGATGCGCACCATCGTGAGCACCACCCCCTCCGCCAGCGGCTCCTGATGGGCCCAGATGCGGCTGCGCCAGCGCAGGATCCGCCAGGGCTCGCTGGTAGCCGCTCGTTGCGGGGCGCCGGGGCTGGCCATGGCGGAGCGAAACAGGGCCGTGGAAGCTCAGGTTATGGCCCCTCAGCGCTGCCGCCAGCGATGGGCCACCGCCAGCAAATGGCCACCAGCTCAAAGCCCCAACGCCCCCACCGGCACCACCCTGACGCCATCGGCGCGGCGGTAGCCGTAGCCGCTGCCGCACACCACTGCCAGGAAGGCGGGATCGCCGGTGCGGCGGGTATCGATCTGCTGGCGGAAGCGCAGCAGCCCAGCCGCCGCGGCCTCCACCTGGCCCGGCCCCAGCTTGATCTCCATCGCGCCCCAGCGGCCGTCGCGCAGCTGCACGATGGCATCCACCTCCACGCCGTAGTTGTCGCGGTAGTGGAACACCTCTCCAGCCAGCGCCTGGGCCAGCACCCGCAGATCCCGAATCACGGGTGATTCGAACAGCCGTCCCAGCAGCTCAAGATCCCCCAGCAGCCGCTCCGGGCTACCCCCCAGCGCCGCCACCGCCAGGGAGGGATCGCAGAAATGACGCCGGGGCGCCTGGCGCAACGCCGCCTTGGAGCGCAGATGGGGCCGCCAGGCCGGTTGGTTCTCCAGCACCATCAGCCGTTCGAGCGCCTGCAGATGGTCGGCCACCGTGCGCGGATCGAGGGGGCCCTCGGCGCCGCCCGCATCCGCCGCCAGGGTGCTCAGGCTCACTTCGGTGGCCACATGGCGGGCCAGCGAGCACAGCAGGGCCCCCAACCGCTGGGGATCCCGCCGCCGACCATCCACCCGTTGCCCATCCACCTGCCGCACCTGCTCCAGGTAGTCGCGGGCGGCACGACACGCCTCCGCCAGCGGCGCCGCTCTCCACCAGCGCCATCGGCCGCAGCCGCAGGAACGCAAACCGCCCCGCCCCCGTGTGGCGCGCGGCGTCATCGGCCGGCACGGCCGAACCGGTGAGCAGGAACTGGCCAGGCTCCTCGGAGGCATCCACCGCCAGAGCCTGACACGCCGCAGCATCCACATCCAATAGCACCGCGGAGGCGGCTCGCTGCATGGCAGTGCGCGTTTTGCTGCAGGCCCATACGGCAGGCTCCGCCGATCCTAATGCCGCAAACATCGGGCTTTCACTGCAGCAGATGTCGACACTCCAATGCAGAAAAAATCGGCCGTCCATTGCGGCAAAAGTCGGCCTCTGACTGCTGCAAACGTCGCCGTCCCAGGGCCCCGCCGGCTCAGCCCTGCCCCAGCCGATACCAGTGGCACAACGGCCCCTGCCCACCGCCGATCGCCAGCGCCTGCCGCAGCGCCCCCTCCACGTAGGCCTTGGCCGCCGCAACGGCCGCCTCCAGCTCCAGACCGCGCGCCCGGCCGGCGGTGATCGCCGCCCCCAGGGTGCAGCCGCTGCCGTGGGTGTGGGGCGTGGCGATCGGCGCGTGCTCCAGCCAGCGGCCCGGGCCCTCGCGTCGCAGCAGGTAATCGCGGCCGCGCAGCTCCGCCAGTCCGCCGCCTTTGATCAGCACCGCCAGCGGTCCCGCCGCCGCTCCCGCCGATGCGCCGCCGCCACCCGCCGCCAGCAGCCGCTCCGCCGCCCGCTCCACGTCGGCCGCGCCCTCGATCGCCAGGCCCGTCAGCAGGCGCGCCTCGTGCAGGTTGGGGGTGAGCAGCTCCGCCTGGGGCAGCAGGCAGCGGCGATAGGCCTCGATCGCCCCCGCCTCCAGCAGCACCGCCCCCGCCCGTGACACCATCACCGGATCGATCAGCTTGGGGATCGTCAGCGGCGCGATCGCCGCGGCGGTGGCCTCGATCAGCGCCTGGTTCAGCAGCATGCCGGTCTTCAGCGCTCCCACCGCCAGGTCGCACACCACCGCCTCGATCTGGGCCGTGAGCGCCTCCGGCGGCAGGGCATCCACCCGGTTCACCCCCAGGGTGTTCTGGGCCGTCACGCAGCTGATCGCCGAGCAGCCATGCACCCCCAGCGCCGTGAAGGTCTTCAGGTCGGCCTGGATGCCGGCGCCACCGCCGGAATCGCTGCCGCCGATGGTGAGGGCGATGGCGGGGGCTGTGGGGATCGCGCTGGGCATGGGGGGCCTATCGCGCTTCGCCATTCAGCAGGGCCATGCCGATCACCACCAGCACAATCGCCCCGGCCTTCGCAAACGACAAACTCTCCTGGAACAGCAGAAAGCCAAATAAAACCGCAAATAATGACTCCAATCCCAGCACCAACACATAGGCGATACCCAGTTCCGCCTCGCGCATCATGACCATCTGGAATGTGGCTCCCACCAGGAAGAACACATAGGTGGCCAGAGCAGGTTTCAGGTTGGCTGTGCCTTGGAAATAATTGGCGTACTTCATAAAAATGCCACCCGTAGCGAAGCTGACGGAGGCCAGAATGGCCAAGAGAAAATTCATCGATTTGCCGGTTTCACCACCATGGGGGCAGCTGCCCCCATGGCATCCTCCCCTACTGCCGCGCCAGCACCTCGCGGATGCGCGCCTCCTGATCCTCGATCGGCGTGCCGCTCACATCCACCAGCGCCCGATGGATCACACCCGCCCAGGGGAAGGGCGGGGTGTAGTCCGGCAGGGCCGGCGAGCCGGAATCCTGGCCCACCACCACGCCGGCGGCCAGGCCCAGGCTGAGGGGGATCGTCACCGGCAGGTCGCCTTCGCCCACCGGCGCGCCATCCACAAACAGGCTCACGTGGGCGGGGGTGCCCTTGCCCGCCGCCAGATCCGCCGGACCCGTGGGCCGGAACTCCATGCTCAGCACGTGGTGGCCCGCCGGCAGGGCGCTGGTGGCCCGCACATAGAAATAGCTGTCGGCCACGTAGTTGTAGCCATAGGTGAACACACCCTCCTTCACATAAATCGCAAAGCCGCCATCGTTGCCGCCCATGCTGAACAGCACCCCCTCGGCGTTGCCCTCGGGGATCTCCACCTCCAGCGAGATGCTGTGGGGCCGGTTGAGCACGCGCGGGGCCACGTTGCCGGGCACCATCTGGGTGCCGGGGTAATAGATGTAGCGCTGCCGATCCGGTGCGATCTGGGGCCGCTCGATCGCAAAACGCAGGGTGGTGCGGCTGTCGATCGGCAGCACGTTGTATTTGCCGGCCTCCACATACCACATGCCGATCATGGCGATCAGCCGCTCCCGCTGCGTGGCCGCCAGATTGTTGGTTTCGGCGAAATCCTCCTGCAGGTTGTACAGCTCCCAGCCGTGGGCATCGAGCTGGATCAGCTGCTCATAGGTGATCGGGTCGCCGAAGCGGTGGGCGCTTTCCGCATAGGCCGGCCCCGGCCAGGGGCACACCGCCCGCCAGCCATCGTGATACAGAGAACGGTGGCCCAGCATCTCGAAATACTGGGTGATATGGGCACTGGGTGCTGTCGCATCGGCGCAGCAGGGAAACAGCGATACCCCCTCGATCGGGCTCTGGCTCACCCCCTTGATCGTGGCCGGCGCCTCCAGGCCCAGGGCCTCCAGCACCGTGGGCACCATGTCGATCGCATGGCAGTACTGGCTGCGGATCTCGCCGCGGGCGGCGATGCCCTTCGGCCAGCTCACCAGGAAGGGGTCGCTGGTGCCGCCCCGATAGGTCTCCCGCTTCCAGCGCCGGAAGGGCGTGTTGCCGGCGTGGGTCCAGCCCCAGGGGTAGTGGTTGAAATACTTGGGGCTGCCGATCTCATCGATGGCGGCCAGGTTCTGCTCCAGATTTTCCGGCACATTATTGAAAAACTTGCCCTCGTTCACCGACCCCGTCGGCCCCCCCTCGGCGCTGGCGCCGTTGTCGGAGATCACCATGATCATGGTGTTGTCGTATTCACCGATCTGCTTGAGGAAGCTGATCAGCTCGCCGATGTAATGGTCGGTGTGCTCCAGGAAGCCGGCGAACACCTCCATCATGCGGGCGTACAGACGCTTCTCCTCCGCCGATAGGCCATTCCAATCCGGCACATCCGGGTCGTGGCGCGAGAGCACCGTGTCGGCGGGGATCACGCCCAGCTCCTTCTGGCGGGCGAACACCCGCTCGCGATAGGCATCCCAGCCCTCATCGAACTGCCCCTTGTAGCGGTCGGACCACTCCTTCGGCACGTGGTGCGGCGCATGCATGGCGCCGGTGCAGAAGTACATGAAGAAGGGCTTGTTCGGCGCCACCTGCTTGGCATCGGCGATCATCGCCTTCGCCTTGTTCACCAGGTCGGGGGTGAGGTGATACCCCTGCTCCGGCGTCGCCGGCGGCTCCACCTGGTGGTTGTCGGCCACCAGCTCGGGGTAGTACTGGTGCGTGTCGCCCCCCAGGAAGCCGTAGAAGCGCTCGAAGCCCCGGCCCAGCGGCCAGCGGTCATAGGGGCCAGCGGCTGAGGTCTGCTCCGCCGGCGTGAGGTGCCACTTGCCCACCGCGTAGGTGTTGTAGCCCTGCTCCAGCAGCATCTCCGACAGGAAGCCGTTGGCGAAGGGGATGATGCCGTTCGAGCCCGGGAAGCCCGTGGACCCCTCGGTGATGCAGGCCAGCCCGTTGCTGTGGTGGTTGCGGCCCGTGAGCATGCAGGAGCGCGACGGCGAGCAGAGCGCCGTGGTGTGCATGTTGTTGAACAGCAGGCCATCGGCCGCCAGGGCATCCAGGTGCGGTGTGCGGATCGGGCTGCCGTAGCAGCCCAGCTGGCCGAAGCCGGTGTCGTCCAGCACGAGGAACAGCACGTTCGGGGCCCCCTCCTTCGCCCGCCGCGGCTCGGGCCAGGCCGGCGTGGACACCTCCACGGTGCGACCGATCACGCCGGGGAAGGCGCTGCCGGGCTTGTATTCCTTGAGGGCCATGGGAGCGGGCTGCAGCTCTGGCCGGAGCGTAGCCAGCCGGTTTGCTGCCAGCCATGACTGTGAATTTTGCGCTGTTCGTTTTTTGCGAGCGATTGCGTCGGTTGGCCGTTCGCTTGGCAATCCCGCCCTGGATTCCTAGAATTCTCTCCACCAATAGGAGAGGATCCATGGCCTTTAGGCTGGCGGAAGCGGAACCTTCTCTGCCATTCATCAAGCTGCCGGGAGCTTCGTTGGCCTCCGCCAATGCGGGTGATTTCGGTGGTGTTGTCGGCACCTATCTGCCCCTGGCGGTGCATCGCTGGGACCATCCCCATCGCGATCTCCCCTTCTTCAACCAGTCCGGCTGCATTCGCCTCGCTGAGCTCACCCTGCTCGCCACCTGGGGCTCGGCGATCCACGGCGAGGTGGAGCAGAAATGTGAGGCCCAGTTGGTGCTGCCCTATCCGGCCGGTCTCAACGCCTTCACGATCGAGAAGCGCACCTACCGCTTCCGTTCCTCCTGTCTGTTCATTCCCGCCGCCCACAGTCGCATCCAGCTCGATTGCAGCCGCTGCTCAGGGATCATCATCAGCTTTCCCCCCGAGATCCTGCTGCCGGTGGCCCATGCCATCGCCGGCCCTGGCTTCGATCCGCTGCCGCTGCAGGTGGCCCTCTCCCAGCCCGCCGTGCTCAGTCGCCAGGCGGATCCCCGCCGGCAGCGCCTGCAGGCGCTGCTGATGCAAACCATGGCCTATGCGGAGCAGTGCCTGGCCATCGGCGGCGAGATCAACCCGATGCTGCGGCTCGATGACCTGATTCGCCGTCTGATTGTGATGCTGCTGCTGCCCGGCCTGCTGGAGCCGGCCGCGGCGGCGCCGCTGATCAGCGAGCCCTTCGTTCACCAGGAGCTGGTCACCTGGTTGCTGGCCCACCTGCAAGACCCCATCAGCCTCTCCGACATGGAGCGGCGCAGCCGCTACAGCCGCCGTTCGCTGCAATACGCCTTCAAGCAGCGCTTCGGCTGCGGGCCGATGCAGTGGCTGCGCCAGCAGCGGCTGGCCCGGGCCAGGGCGCTGCTGGAGGACCCGCTCGGCCGCCTGGGTCTGGCGGAGGTGACCCAGGCCTGTGGCTATCTGTCGCAGGCCTCCTTCAGCCGTGATTTTCTGGCCCGCTACGGCGAGCGCCCCTCCCGGCTTCAGCGCCGTTTCCGCGATCGGCCGCTCAGCGCTCCTCCTCCAGCTCCAGCGACGCCAGCTCCAGCTCCCGCCCGCCCCGCAGCTCCCGGCTGATCGCGCCGCAGTGCGGGCACAGCGCCAGCCCATCCGGGCAGGGGAACTCCCGGGCGCAGGGGCTGCAGAAGGCCCTGGCTTCCACGCTCTCGATCAGGAGGCGGGCGTTGCTGGTGGGTGGCTCCTCCATCACCACCTGCCAGGCGAAGCGCAGGGCCTCCGGATCCACCCCCGCCAGGCTGCCGATCCGCAGCGTCAGGGACCGCAGGCGGCCGCCACCGTGGCGCTCCAGCTCCTGCAGCGCCAGGCGCCGCACCTCCTCCATCAGGCTCAGTTCATGCATCCGCCAGCCAGGCCTCCAGCAGCCGGCGGGCGGCGGGCAGCCGGGCCCGCAGCTCCGCGCTCAGCGCCCCTCCGTGGGGGAAGGCGAAGGCGGGCACCAGCAACAGCCAGCCCGGCGGCCCCGCACCCTCCAGCAGGGTCGTCAGGGCCAGCAGGGCCGCCGGGTCGAGGGCATGGCCGCCGGCCACCCCCACCTCATCGCCCTCCCCGGGCCGCAGGAGCCGCAGCAGCGGCGCCGCGTTCCGCCCCGCCCCGCCATCCCCCTGGCCGACGCACCAGGCATCCACGAACAGCACCCGCCGCGCCGCCGCCACCTCCAGGGCCAGTTCCGGGGTGAGCTGCGGCACCAGCTTCACGGTGGCCGCCGGCCGCGCCCGCCGTGCCAGCCACCAGCCCACCCCGTCGTCGCCCCGCAGGGGGTTGCCCAGTCCGATTACCAGATCTCCGCCCCAGTCCTCCCCTCCAGTGGCCGCCGTTGGCACCTGCATCACCGGCTCCGCTCCGCCAGCAGCCGCCCCGCCGCATCCCGCAGCTCCAGGCGCAGGGGCATCTGGCCGGCGGCGTGGGTGGAGCAGGAGAGGCAGGGGTCGAAGCAGCGGATGCCCGCCTCCACCCGGTTGAGCAGCGGCTCGGGGATCTCGCCGTCGGCCGGCACCGGATCGGGCAGGTATTCGCGAGCGATCTGGGCCACCGTGCGGTTCATCGCCAGGTTGTTCTGGCCCGTGGCGATGATCAGGTTCACCGCCGTGATCAGGCCGTCGTCATCCACCCGGTAGTGGTGGAAAAGGGTGCCCCGCGGCGCCTCGCTCACCCCCACCGCCTCGTTGCGGTTGAGGCTGGCGCGGCTGCGCACCCGCCCCACCAGCAGCTCCGGATCGGCGGCATGGCGCTCGATCGCCTCCAGGCAGGCCACGATCTCCACCAGGCGGGCGTGGTGGTAAGCAAACGAGGAGGTGATCACCCCCGCCGGCCCGCTGCCGGAGCGCTGGCGCAGCTCCGCCAGCTCCCGATCCGCCCAGGCGCTGCCGATCCGCTCGCACACGTTCAGGCGCGCCAGCGGCCCCACCCGGTACATCCCCTCCGGATAGCCCAGGGGCCGGTAATAGGGGAACTTCAGGTAGCTCCACGGCTCCACCGCCTCCGCCAGGAACGTGCGGTAATCGTCCTCCGACAGCCGATCGGCCACCACCGTGCCATCGGCGGCGCGGATCCGCAGGCCGCCGCCGGGGCCGCCATCGAGGTGCTCCCACAGCCCCTCCCCGTTCACCAGGCCCAGGAACAGGCTGGCGAAGTCGCCGAACGTGCGCTGCTCCCGCCGCAGCGGCCCATCCAGCAGGTTTTTGTACAGCCCCAGGGTGCGCTCCAGGGTGATCCGCTCCTCCGGCAGGCGCGCCAGGATCCAGTCGCGGGTTTCGCCATCCATCGGCGTGCGCACTCCGCCCGGCACCGCCCAGGCGGCATGGATGCGGCGGCCACCCAGGCGCTCGAGGATCTGCTGGCCGAACTGGCGCAGGCGGATGCCGGCGCGGGCCAGATCCGGATCCGCCGCCATCAGGCCGAACACATTGCGCCGGGCCGGATCGCTCTCCCAGCCCAGCAGGAAATCAGGACTGCTCAGGTGGAAAAACGACAGGGCATGGCTCTGGGTGAGCTGGGCCAGGTTCAGCAGCCGCCGCAGTCCGTCGGCGGCCGGTGGGATCGCCACCGCCAGCAGTTTGTCGCCGGTCTTGGCCGCCGCCAGCAGGTGGCTCACCGGGCAGATGCCGCAGATACGCGCCGTGATCCCCGCCATCTCGGTGAACGGCCGCCCCTCGCAGAACTTCTCGAAGCCCCGGTATTCCGTCACATGGAAGCGGGCGTCGACGAGATGGCCGCCTTCATCGAGCTGCAGGGTGATCTTGGCGTGCCCTTCGATGCGGGTGACCGGATCGATGACGACGGTGCGGGTCATGGGCGAGGCGGGAAAAGTGGGGTCTCAGCCGAAGCGCAGCTGGTCGGGGCCCTGCAGCTGGGGCCGCTCGCCGGCCAGCAGCGGCTCCAGGGCGGCCCGGATGCGCGCCGCCGAGGGGGGGCAGCCCGGCAGGTAGACATCCACCGGGATCACTTCGTGCAGCGGCAGCACCTTGGCCAGCAGCTCCGGCACGATCCCCGGCGCCCGGGGCAGGGTCGCGCCCTGATCCGCCAGCTCCAGGTAGCCCCGCTCCAGCACCGCCAGGGCGGTTTGCCCCGGCTCGGCGCAGAGGTTGCGCAGCCCCGGCACGTTGGCGCTGATGGCGCAGTCGCCGAAGGACACCACCACCCGGGAGCGCCGCCGCAGCAGCAGGGCCAGCTCCAGGTTGTCGGCGTTGGCCACCGCCCCCTCCACCAGGCAGACATCCACAGCCTCCGGATAGCGCTTGACGTCGCTGGCCACCGGCGAGAACACCACCTCCACCCGCTCGGCCAGCTCGAACAGCCACTCATCCAGATCGAGGAACGACATATGGCAGCCCGAGCAGCCCGCCAGCCAGACGGTGGCCAGGCGCAGCTTGCGGGGCGGGGTGGAATCGGGCATCAGAGCTCCCATTGCTGGTGGTCGCGGGCGCGGCGCAGCTGCTGGGCCCGCCCGGGCTGGGGGTGTTTCTCGGCGGTGCTGTCCTCCTTGCGGAACAGGGCGCCGGTGGGGCACACCTCCACGCACTTGCCGCAGGAGGTGCAGGCCTCCACCTCCCCCCAGGGCTGGTCGAGCCCCGAGACGATCCGGCAGCCCTGGCCCCGTCCGGCCACATCCCACACATGGGCCCCCTCGATCTCGTCGCACACCCGCACGCAGCGGGTGCAGAGGATGCAGCGGTTGTGGTCGAGGGCGAACTGGGGGTGGGAGGCGTCCACCCGGCGCCGGGGGGCCTGGTACGGGAAGCGGCTGTGGTCCATCCCCACCGCCACCGCCGCCGCCTGCAGGCCGCAGTCGCCGTTGGCCACGCAGACGGCGCACACGTGGTTGCCCTCGGCGAAGAACAGCTCCACCGCCA
>JBIKTO010000374.1:0-3205 GCA_044348065.1 Cyanobium sp. | reverse complement strand
AGTTCGACCACGAGAAGGGCTACAAGTTTTCCACCTACGCCACCTGGTGGATCCGCCAGGCGATCACCCGCGCGATCGCCGACCAGAGCCGTACGATCCGGCTGCCGGTGCATTTGTACGAAACCATCTCCCGCATCAAGAAAACCACCAAGACTCTCTCCCAGGAATTCGGCCGTAAACCCACCGAAGAGGAGATTGCCGAAGCGATGGAGATGACGATCGAGAAGCTGCGCTTCATCGCCAAGAGCGCCCAGCTGCCGATCTCCCTCGAAACCCCGATCGGCAAGGAGGAGGATTCCCGCCTCGGCGATTTCATCGAGGCCGACATCGAAAACCCCGAACAGGATGTGGCCAAAAACCTGCTGCGGGAGGATCTCGAGGGGGTTCTGGCCACCCTCAGCCCGCGCGAGCGCGATGTGTTGAGGCTGCGCTATGGGCTCGATGATGGCCGCATGAAAACCCTGGAGGAGATCGGCCAGATCTTTGACGTCACCCGCGAGCGCATCCGCCAGATCGAGGCCAAGGCGCTGCGCAAACTGCGCCATCCCAACCGCAACGGGGTGCTGAAGGAGTACATCAAGTAAGCGTGCCCGGCCTCCGCTCTCGCCTGGCGATTCCCTCTTGAGCGCCTCCACCCCCAACCAGCCAGCACGGCGCCTTTCGGTGGTGTTGCCCACGTTCAACGAGCGCGACAACGTCGGCCCGATCGTGGACGAACTCCTGCCGCTGAAGAGCGGTTTCGATCTCGAGATCCTCTTCGTCGACGACGATTCCGCCGACGGCACCGCCGAGAGGGTGCGTGAGCTGGCCCGCAGCCACCCCGCCGTCCGCCTGATCCGACGGGTGGGTCGCGCCGGGCTGTCCAGCGCCATCAAGGAGGGCATTCTCGATGCCACCGGCGATCTGGTGGTGGTGATGGATTGCGACGGCCAGCACGAACCGGCGACCGTTGCCACCGCTGTCGAGACGTTGCGCAGCAGTGGCGCCGATCTGGTGATCGGCAGCCGTTTCCATCACCAGGCCCTCATCCACGGCCTGAGCCAGCAGCGGGAACGCAACTCCACCTGGGCCAACGCCGTCGCCCGCTTCAGCCTGCCCCGCTACCGGCAGCTCACGGATTACATGAGCGGCTTCTTCGTGCTGCGCCCCGAAGCGACCCTGCCGTACGTGCGCCGAGTCGACGTCAATGGCTTCAAATTCCTCTACGAGCTGCTCTCGATCAGCGGCGGCCGGCTGCGGGTGGAGGAGGTGCCGCTGCGTTTCCAGCCCCGCATCGCCGGCAGCTCGAAGCTGGATCTGGCGATCGTCTGGGATCTGGGGGTTTCGATCCTGCACACCCTGCTGTGGCGCAGCGTGCCGAGGCGGGCGATCAGCTTCGCCCTGGTGGGGGCCTCTGGGGTGGTGGTGCAACTGGCCGCCTCCCACCTGCTGATGGGGATGGGGATGGGCTTCGGCCAGGCCCTGCCGCCGGCGGTGCTGGCGGCGGCCAGCTCCAACTACCTGATCAACAATTCCCTCACCTTCCGCTTTCAGCGCCAGAGAGGCCTGGCCCTGCTGCGGGGCCTGCTGAAGTTTCTGGTGGTGGCCTCCCTGCCGGTGCTGGCGAACGTGGGGGTGGCCTCGGCCTTCTACAGCCTCGTGGCCCATGACACCTTCTGGGCCCAGCTGGCCGGCATCGTGGTGGTGTTCGTCTGGAACTACGCCGCCTCCTCCCGCTTCGTCTGGAACAGCCCCTGAGCCGCTGGCGTCGCGGCGTAGGTTTGGCCATCGTTTCGCCCGCGTCGCTTGACGATCTCCGACCGCCTGGTGATCCCAAGCCCTGCCGCGTCGCCCGCCCGCCTGCGCTGGCTCAGCGCCCTGGCCCTGGTGCTGCTCTGCTGGCTGGCCTTCTTCCACGGCCTCGGCAGTCTTGGCCTGATGGACAAGACGGAGGCTCTGTTCGTCGAGGTGGGGCACCAGATGCACCAGCGCGGCGACTGGGTCACCCCCTGGTGGAACGGGCAGCGCTTCTTCGACTACCCGGTCTGGGGCTACTGGATGGTGGCCCTCAGCTTCCGTCTCTTCGGCGTCTCGGAGTGGTCGGCCCGGCTGCCGGTGGCCCTGGCGGCCAGCGCGGTGGTGGTAGCCGCTTTCCTGCTGCTGCTCGCCTGGCCCCTGGCGGCGGAACCCACCCGGCGCCGTTACGGCCGTGCCCTGCTGGGGGCGGCGGTTCTGGCCACCTCGCCGGGCTGGATCGGCTGGGGGCGCACCTCCACCACGGACATGTTCCTCTCCAGCGCCATCAGCCTGGCGTTGTTCGGCTTCCTGCTGGCCCTGCGCCACCCCCACCATCCGCGCCTGGCGCCCCTCGGCCGGATCGGCCTGGCGGGATTCAGCGCCGTGGCGGTGCTGGCCAAGGGACCGGTGGGGCTGCTGCTGCCCGGCCTGGTGATCGTGGTGTTTCTCTCCCTCACCGGCCAGTGGGGGTCCTGGCTGCTGCCCAGACCCCTGCTGGCGATGGCCCTGCTCTTCCTGGGGGTCTGCCTGCCCTGGTACGCAGCGGCGGCCCAGGTGAACGGCATGGCCTTCCTGGGGGGCTTCCTTGGCTTCAGCAACCTGCAGCGCTTCACCTCGGTGATCTATGACCACCCCGGTCCGCCCTGGTTCTACCTGCCCTGGGTGCTGCTGCTGCTGCTTCCCTGGTCGCTGTTCCTGCCCGCCGCCATCGGCGCGACCCGCTTCTGGAGCCGGAGCCGCTGGCGGCCGGTCGGTGCCAGCGCCGAGCAGCGGGCCGTGGCCCAGCTGCCGCTGCTGCTCCTGCTCTGGCTGGGACTGATGGTGGCCTTCTTCTCCGCCGCCGCCACCAAGCTGCCCGGTTATATCCTGCCCGCCCTGCCAGCGGGCTCGCTGCTGGTGGCCCTCTGGTGGCAGCCGCTCCCCACCAGCGCCCCGGCGGCGGAGCTCGGCCCGCGACCGGGCTGGCCCCTGACGGTGTCGGGCGGGCTGAACGCCGTCCTGCTGGCCCTGATGGGGGCGGCCGCCGCCCTGGCTCCCCGCTGGGCCGCGAGTGATCCGGCCCATCCTGGGCTGGCCGTGGCTCTGGAGACCTCCGGTCTGCCCCTCCGGCTGGCTCTGCTGCTCGCCCTGGCCAGCCTGGCCCTGGTGCTGCTGCTGGGCCGAACCGGCGGTGGGCGCTGGCTGTGGGTTCCCGATCTGGCTGGCTTTC
>JBIKTO010000375.1:0-3205 GCA_044348065.1 Cyanobium sp. | reverse complement strand
GGCCATCGCCAGAATCCTGCTGCTGCTGGCCTTGCTGAATGCCATCCTTTCGCTGATTCTTTATGGCCTTGCCGGGGATGCCGCCGCCGCCGCCTTTCCCCTGATTGCCGGGATCAAGGCCCATCCCCTCCACACCGATCTGCGCTGGCTGACCACGATCAGCGAGTGCGATCCCCGCCTGGGGGCCTGGGTCGACCAACGAGCCATCGTCTGCGAACAGGCAGCCCCCGGAGGGCTGATCGGCTATCCGCCCCTCTCCGTGCAGATCGCCCGCTGGCTGGGCCTGCGGGTGAGCCATACCGCCATTCTCGGCCTCAGCCTGGGCCTGGCGACGATCGCCTTGCTCGCCAGCTTCAGTCTGCGGCTGATTCAGCCAGCGATCCAGCGCCATCTGATCACCGCTCTGGTGCTGTTGAGCTTCCCGGTCCAGCTGGCCCTGGAGCGGGGCAACGTCGACATGCTGATCCTGCTGCTGGTGGCCTCCCTGGCCGCCGCACTGGCCGCCCCGGGCGCCCGGCTCGTGCCGCTTCAGGCCGCTCTGGCCTGGCTGTTGGTGGTGATCAAGGCCTATCCGCTCGCGGGGCTGATGGCCTGGAGCGCCAGCCAGGGGCTGGAGCGTCGCCGGCTGGTGGCCGCCATCGCTGTGGCGGGCGGCAGCGCCATCGGCCTGCTGCAGATCCTGCCGTGGATGAGCCAATCCGGCAGTGCCGTCGCCGCCAAAGCTCCCGGACTCTCCAGCCATGGATTCGCGGAGCTTGGTCTGCGGCTCGGCCCGCCCAACCCAGCGGCCCTGCTGGAGTTCATCGTGCTGAACCGATGGGGCCTGCTGCTGGTCATCGCCGGATTTCTGCTGGGGCGCCGACAGGGGCTGCGGCGGCAGCTGCAGCGGATGACCGAGGCCGCCGCCGAGGGCTACAGCCAGAGATTTCTGAGGATCTTTACATCGCTTTCCACCTTCATCTGGCTGGGCTGCTATTTCCTTTCAACCTCGATTGATTACCGCTTCATCCTGGCCTTGCCAGCGGTTGTGATTGTCTACAGCCTGCTCGCCCAACGCGTGCGAGAGCATGGCTTGTTCTCCTCAGCGGGCCTTGCCATGGCCAGCCTGACCATCACCCTGCTCAACCCGATTCCGGGGCTGTTCATGGGCGCCAACGCGGCCACGGTCGCCCTGGCCCTCGCCATCGATCGCTGTGCTGATGCGGTTGTGCTGCCCCTGCTGGCCGGCAGTCTGCTGGCGATGGTGGCGCCAGGGATCCGGCCGGAGCCCTGAGGCCTGCCGCTCAGGCCTGCCGGACCGCGCTCAGCGCCGCTCCAGCCGCCGCAGGCTGCGCCTCAGCCCTTCAGCGCAGTCCCCCCGCATCAGCAGGCCGGCCCCGCCCCACACCAGCCGGGGCGGCAGATCGACCGCCCGGGCCCCGATCGGCCTCATGGGCTCGAAGCCGAGCTGGCGGAAGTAGCGAACCAGGCGCCGGTGCTGGGCCTCGTCGTCGCGGATGGCCAGCAGGGTGGCCTGGCGGCAGGGGGTGGCCTCCAGGGCCCAGGCGAAGGTGGCCGCCCAGATCAGCGGGGCCACGGCGGCGCTGTCCGGCCCCTGCACCCGCAGGGTGTCGAGCCGCAGCCCCCCGGCGGTGGGCAGGGCCCAGCCCTTCAGCTCCCCCAGCAGCCGCAGGGCCGGCTCAGCCGCCGGCTCCGCCCGGGCCACCCCCACCCGCAGCGTCCAGGCCAGCCCCAGCGGCCGCCGCACCCGCAGGCGCAGCAGCAGGCCCCTCCCGCGCGCCTCGGCCTCCAGCCAGGCCAGGTGCTGGGTGGCGGGCTCCACCATCACCAGCTCTCCACCAGCACCACCGCCGCCAGCGGCAGGGGGCCGTACAGGTGGGGGAAGAGCTCGCCACTTCCCGGCGCGGCCTCCGGGCGCACCGCGAGGCCGGCCTGGGCCAGCCGCTCAGGATCGATGCTGAGCAACACCACCGCGCCGGCGGGAAGGTCGGCGTAGAAGCGGCCGTAGGTGGCCGGCAGCTGGTGAGCGTCGCTGAGCTGCACGAAGCCCACCGCCTCCAGGGATTGGCCGCGGGTGGAGCGTCGGTAGGCGCCTTGGTGCCGCGCCTCGAGCCACTCCTCGCGCAGGGCCAGGTGGTACAGGCGTTGGGGGGAGCGCCAGGCACGACGCTCCCCCCAGGGGGGGGCCATCACCGCCGTGAACTCCTGCCCCCGCTGGAAGCGCTCCAGCCAGTCCCGAAGCGGCTCCAGGCCGCTCGCGGCGGCGAAGCGCACCGGATCCGCCAGACTGAACTGACGCACAAACGGCAGCAGGGCGACATCCGCCAGGCAGGGCCGCTCGCCCAGCAGCCAGCCCCCGTGCGCCAGCCGTTGACTCCAGACGTGCAGGATCGCCAGGGCCGCGGCCCACGACGCCTCGGGGTCGCCCACCTCCGCGGGGCTGGAGCGGCTGGCGTAGCGGCTGCGGTCGAGGTGCTGCTTGAAGGGGCCATCGTTCTCGGCGATCAGATCCTCGATTGCGGCCGCCTCGGCGGCGCTCCAGCCCCGCAGCCAGCCCTGGGGATCGCGGCGCGCCAGCGCCCAGCGCATCACCTCCAGGCTTTCCTCAATCACCCGCTCCCCGGCCACCAGCACCGGCACGGTGGCCTTGGCGGACGCCTGGCGCAGCTCCGGGGGGCGGGCCCGCAGATTCACCTCGCGGATCTCCAGGTCGCGGCCCGGCGCCAGGCCCGCAGCCGCCAGGGCCAGGCGGGCCCGGATCGCGAAGGGGCAACGGCGGAAGCTGTAGAGGATCGCGGACGGTTCAGCCATGGGCGGGATCAGCGCAATGCGGGCAGGGCGGGGCGGGCTGAGCCGGCCCCGGCAGGGGCCAGCCGCAGCCGGGGCAGAGGCGGTGTTCCCCCGGCTCGAGCCCCTGGCGGAGCGCCACCCGTGCGTCGAACACGAAGCACTCGCCCCGCCAGCGACTGCGACCGCTGGGCACCTGCTCCAGATAGCGCAGGATGCCCCCCTGCAGTTGGTGAACGCTCGTGAATCCCTGCTGCAGCAGATGGGCCGTCGCCTTCTCGCAACGGATGCCACCGGTGCAGAAGAGGGCGATCGCCCGCGGCTGACGGTGCGCCACCAGGGGCCGCAGCGTTTGCTCCACCCAGGCGGGAAACTCTCCAAACCTGGCCGTGGCCGGATCGAGCGCCCCGGGGAAGGA
>JBIKTO010000049.1:0-9847 GCA_044348065.1 Cyanobium sp. | reverse complement strand
TGCAGTTGATCGGTGAGCGCCCCTGGCTGGGCTGGGGCGCCGCCGCCTTCAGCCTGATCTATCCCCAGCGTACCGGCCACTGGCACGGCCATCCCCACAACCTCCCCCTCGACCTGGCCCTCAGCCACGGCCTGCCGGTGGCGCTGCTGGTGGTGGGCCTGGTGCTGTGGCTGCTGGCCCGCGGGCTGCGGGGGGGGATCCTCTCCGGCCCCCTGTTCGATCGGGCCTGGTTCGCCGCGGTGCTGGTGCTCGTGACCCTGCACGCCACCGACATGCCCTACTTCGACAGCCGCCTCAACATCGCCGGCTGGGTGCTGCTCTGCGGCCTGCGGGCCTGGAGTCCGCCCGGGGATCAGGCCCCGCTCACCGCCAGCGCCTCCTGGCGGTGAGCCCGCAGGGTGGCCACCGGCAGCGGCCCGTGCAGATGCTCCCAGGGCAGCACCACCTCGCTGGACCAGCGCCCGTGCACGAGGTTGTCCCACGCGGGTGGCGGCGGCAGCGCCCCCGGGCCTGGCGGCCCGCTCACCGCCTCCCGATAGGCCCGCTTCCAGCTGCCCAGGCTGGCGGGCTCGGCCCGCACGGCGGCGATCAGCGGCGCCAGGCGGCGGTCGCCGCGGGAGAGCAGGGCCTGGATCACGCTCCAGCCGTAGCTCTCCGGCCGCACCTCAATCCCTTTCGGCTTGAGGCGTTTCGCCAGCAGCTTCAGGCGCTTCTCGGCTTCGGGCCGCACCGGTTCCCACTGGAAGGGGGTGTGGGCCTTGGGCACGAAGGTGCTCACCCCGAGGGTGAGCCGCAGCCCCGGCACCTGCTGGCGCAGGCGCAGCAGCAGGGCGGCGGTCGCCTCCACGTCCCCGTCGTCCTCCGTGGGCAGGCCCACCATCCCGTAGAGCTTCAGGCCGCTGAGGCCCCCCTGGCGGGCGTGCGTGGCGGCGGCCACGATCTCCGCCTCGCTGAGCTTCTTGTTCACCAGCTGCCGCATGCGGTCGCTGCCGCTCTCGATCGCGATCGTGAGCGAACGGCTGCCCCGCCGCGCCAGCAGGCCCGCCAGCGCCGGCGTCACGGTGGCGGCCCGCACCGAGCTGACGCTGAGGCGCACGTCGTCGAAGCGGTCCTGGCCCAGCCAGCTGAGCAGTTCGTCGAAGCGGGGATGCTGGCTCACGGAAGCCCCCAGCAGCCCCAGCCGCCGGGTGGCGCCCAGCCCGGCCTCCACCGCCGGGATCAGGCTCCCCTCCACCGACGGGGTGCGGAAGGGCAGGGTGAGGTAGCTGGCCAGGCAGAAGCGGCAGAGCTCCGGGCAGCTGCGCACCACCTCCACCATGTGGATCGAGGGCCAGGCGGCCTCCGGGGTGATCACGGTGGAGTGGCTGAGGGTGGTGCCGCGCCAGGTCTGCTTGCTCACGGTGGGCGGCACGCCGGCCTCGATCGGCTCGATCGCCAGCAGTTCCCCATCCGGGCTGTAGCGGGGGGCGTAGAGGGCCGGCACGTAGACCCCTTCCACCTTGGCCAGCCGCCGCAGGCGCTCGGCCCGGGGGGCGTCGCGGCAGGCCTGCAGGGCCTCGAGGAAGGCGGGCAGCAGCAGCTCGCCATCGCCGAGCAGCACCGCGTCGAAGAAGGGGGCCAGCGGTTCGGGGTTGGCGGTGAGCACCGGTCCGCCGCCGAACACGATCGGGTCGTCGTCGCTCCGTTCGGCGGCCCAGAGGGGGATGCGCTCCCGCTCCAGCAGATCGAGCAGCACGGGGCCATCCAGCTCCCAGCTGAGGGAGAGCCCGAACAGATCGAGACCTCCTCCCCGGCCGCGGCCGCCGCCATGGGGCGGATCGCCGCCATCGGTGAACAGCCGCCGCACCGCCAGATCCGAGCGCTGGGCCAGGGTGGCCCACACCACCTGAAACCCCAGGCTGGTGATGCCCACCGAGTAGGTGCTCGGGAAGGCCAGCACCACCCGCAGCGCCCCCGCCTGCGGCACGGCGGGCTCGAACAGCAGGGTTTCCTGGTTCAGGGGGGCGCGGGGGCGGGGAGCTTCATCTTGGAGGGGCGGGGGGGGGGGCGGCCGGCAGCGTGAGAAAGATCACAGTTCGCAGCGGTGGCGGATCACAGAGCGGCGGATCGGGGTGAAGCACGGTGGCCATGAGGAGGAGTGCTTCAAGTAGCACCGCCACCCTGTCCTTTTGCGGAGATCAGCTGTGCCTTGCCCCCCGAACCAACCGCCAGCTAGCAGAGCTCGGGCGAAGCGAAGCCGTGTTGTGGCAGAGATGGGGAGAGCGCTATGTCTTGCTCTGGGAGTAGGACTGGTGGGCACCGCAATTCAGCCAGGTGCCATGGCTCAAGAGACCTGGAGGCTGACCCTCTCGGATGTGCAGGTTGTTCGCCAGCGTGAGGCGAGTGGGGATCGCCCCTATTTTGTCATCATTCAATTTCGCTCTCGCTTTGGTGTGAGAGGCTCCACCCAGGTGAATGTGATCAGCCATGAGCCCCATGATTGGGTGTCCAAGCCTTTTCTGCGTGGCGCTCTGCCGTCTGGTGCTGATCACCTATTCAGGGGAGAGCGGGCAACTCTGCCGTTTTGGATGCGGGACCTGGATTGGCGTAGCCTCTCACCGTTGCCATCGCCATTGGTTGATAATCAGATCCTATGGGATCGCGTGGCTGCAGCCCTGAACACAGAGGTTGCAGGAGCTGTAATCGTTGGCTTGGACAACAACAACACGCCGCCTCACGTGATTCGAGGACTTGCTGATTCTATTGGCGGAGTGCTGGCGCAGGCACTGCGGGAGGATGTTGAACCTAGCACGGCTTTTGTTGCTCTCAGCAACGACTTTCGCTCGAATCTGGAGCGCAAGCTCAGCGCGCTTGCGTCGCGTGTAATCGGCGTTGATCGGGTGATTGATCTTGCGGGGCAGCTGACCTTTGGCTCCACCTTTAATCCCGACCAGTTAACAGGGATTCAAGTGCTGATAATGCCGGCATTGGTGCCTTTTCGGACAGAGATTGAAGATTCTACGTTGAATTTGCCGACGATCTTAACCGCGGGCCCTGTTGACACGCGCTCGGTGATCCGTGCCTTGCAGCCTTGGTCGGAGACGTTGACCTTCCGGGGGTCTGGGGCTGTTTATGCGGTGCGTGCCAATTTGGCCATGGTCGGCTGTCCAGAGGCTGATCTGCTGCGCAGCCTCAACCTTTCAATGCTGTCTGGTGATGACGGCTTACGTGGCGATTCGAGTTTACAGCTGGAGTTGGATGTAGCTGGCAGGGGGCCAATCATTCTGCCTTTGGGTGGTGGCGATGGAGATCGTCGGTTTAATGTCATCACTCGGTCTGTTGCTTTGCCGACAGCGGTTTCGCGTCGTGATCTGCGGCGGCTGGGAATCCGCTTTCCTTCGTCCTCAACATTTCAGGATAACTGGACTCTGAATGCCCTGCAAGTTCGTGGTAACGGCGCAACTCTGCTCAGTGCTTCAGGGCGACCCTTGATGCGCTTCACTGGCGAGTCCCGTCGCTTCATGACGGATATTTCCTGTGCCAACCCCAGTGCCACAACGCCGGTTGATCCGGCGGTCAGTCAGCTTGAGGTGACCATCCGTACAGGGGCTGATGACCTGCGGGGTGGCAATGACAATGCCTACATATTCGCCATCCTCCGCGATCGCAGCCGGATTGAGGCGCCTTTTAATGATCGGGCGAGGCTGGCTGATCGTTCCTCTCGCACCGCGATCCTCACCCTGCCGCCGGGCATCAGCATGTCTCAAATTCAGCGATTTGGTGTTCGCGCCACTCTCGGAGGAGGTCTGGGTGGGGATAACTGGAACATCGATGCTCTCACGGTCCGCGCCATGTCCAGCCGAGGTGCGCAGACGATCCTCGAGCAATCGGGAGCCCCCTTGGTCCGGCTGACCGGAGATCGTCGCGAGCAGATCTGGGATCTCCGTCGCTAGGTCATGGCTGTTGGTTCTCCCCTCAACGCAGGCCGATGCCTGCGAAGCCAGTGGCCCGATTCCGGCTCCTTTGCCAGACTCCCCAGACGGACCTACTCCTAACCCCAGCTGTGCAGTCCCACCTGGTCCAGTTCGCCACCTCCCTGCTGGCGTTGCTGAACCCCCTGGCGGATTTCGCCATCTTTCTCAGCCTCACCAGCGGTCGCAGCCGCCGGGAACAGCGTGGCATCGCCGTTCAGGCCGCCATCGCGATCGCCGTGATCATGGTGGTGACCCTCTGGCTCGGCAATCCGCTGCTGACGGGCTTTGGCATCAGCATCGGCGCCTTTTCCGTGGCCGGCGGCATCATTCTGTTCGGCATCGGTCTGGGGATGCTGAACAGCAAATCGGGAGCTTCGCCCAAGGCGGACACCCATCAGAAGAGCATTGAACTGGCCCAGCAAAAGCAATCCCCCGCCATCGTTCCCCTCGGCATCCCCATCTCCGCCGGGCCTGGTGTGATCACGGCGCTGCTGGTCAGCTCCCATGCCAATCCCGATGGTGTGCCGGGGTTGTTCGCCTATTCCCTGGTCTGCCTGGCCCTGGCCGCCCTGATGGGCCTGGTGTTCTGGTTTGCGCCCGCCCTGGGCCGCCTGCTGGGGGAGACGGCGATGCACATCTCCACCCAGGTGATGGGCCTGATCGTGTGCGCCATCGCCTCCCAGATGGTGCTCAACGGCTTGCGAACCGCGTTGCCCGTTCTGGCGGCGCGGGGCTGAGCCCCTCGATCAGATCCGCCGCCCTCGCCACGCCGCCGGCCGCCTTGCCCTCCGCCTGCAGGCGCAGGGCGGCGGCCCGGTAGCGCGGGTTGTGGAGCATCTCCTCCACCAGGGTCCGCAGGGTTGGGGCGCGCAGCTGGCGCACCGGCAGCACCCTGCCCGTGCCGCAGTAAGCCAGGCGGGCGGCGATGCCCGGTTGCTCGTTGGTGATCGGAATCGCCAGCACCGGCACGCCGCAGTCGAGGGCCGTGAGGGTGGTGTTCAGCCCGGCATGGCTGATCACCAGCGCAGCCCGCTCGATCAGCTGCTGATGGGGCGCATAGGCCACCACGAGGGGATTGCCGGGGAGTTGCAGGGGCATGCTGGCCGGATTGCCCAGGGAGATCACCAGCTGGGCGTTCAGCGGCGCGCAGGCCCTGGCGATCTCGGCGAAGAGCTCCGGGCGGCCGTTCTGCAGGGTTCCCAGGGAGGCGTAGATCAGGGGCCGTCCATCCAGCCGATCCCAGGGAAAGGGGATGGCATCGCGCAGCAGCGGCTCGCGGCCAGAGGGCATCGCCAGGCGACCCACGTAGTGGAAGTGGGGGGCCAAGCGCTGGCGCGGAAAATCGAAGGCCCGCGGCAGCTGGGCCAGCTGCAGCAGCGGGGAGAGGGCCTCCTCCTTGTTGCGGCGCGGCGGCAGTCCGCAGCTCCGGCGCTGCTCCTGCAGGTCGCGCCAGAGGGGCTCGGTCAGTCGGTCGAGCAGGGCATTGCCCAGCTGGTTGCGCCAGCGCGCCCAGGGGCTGCGGCTGGGCAGCCAGCCCGTGAAGTAGGGCGGAACGGCGGGCTCCCGGTTGACCGGCAGCGCGTTGGCGATGGTGACAAACGGCAGGCCCAGCCGCTCCGCCGCCGTGCCCGCCGCCGGACTCAACTGATCGACCAGAAGCACGTCGATGCCCCCCGCCCGCAGGGCCGCGGGCAATTCGCCGTGGAGCATCGCCTGCTCCCGCCGGAAGTAGGCCACGGAGAACCGCAGCCCCTGCAGACCGCTCAGGCGCCCCAGGGTGGCGTAGGCCGCGTCGACGGCGCCCGGGGGAAAGGCGCTGGCCCCCAGGGTGACCACCTCCAGCGGCACGCCGGCCAGCCGGCGGGCCCCATCCGCCACGGTGAAGAGCACCACTCCGTGGCCGCGGCCCTGGAGTTCGATCCCCAGGGCCACCATCGGGTTGAGATGCCCGATCGCGGGCGGTGCCACCAGGCCGTAGCGATGGGTCATGGCGGAATGGCGATGCCGCCATCCTCCGCCAGCGGGGCCAGGCCCCGCCCAGCCTTACTTGCCCGCCAGGGCGCTCAGGGGTCCGAGCAGGCCGCTGATCGCCGAGCCGGCGGCCGCGGCGTCGGGCTTGGCGCCGCCGCCGAAGGTGCTGATCGCGGCCTTGGCGGCGGTGTCGATGGTGCCCCACTTGTCGCCGGCCAGGGGCTGGATCACCGGAGCGGCCTTCTCCCAGAGGGATTGGAAGCCGCCCATGGCGGTGACGGCGCCGCCGAGATTGCCGGCCTTGAGGTCAGATTGGCTCTTGTTGAGCAGATCGATCACCGGGTTGAGGGCCGGGGCGAGCGCGGCCTGGCCGGTGGCGGTGGCGGCCTGCTTGGCGGCTTCGCCGGTGGCGGCGGCGCCTTCCTTCACGGCCTGGCCCGCCTGCTCGACGGCCTGCTTGGCGGTGTCGGTGGGGGCCTGGGAGCAGGCGGTGAGGCTGAGGGCGGTGAGGGCGGCCAGGGCCAGGCCGCCACGCTTCAGAAGAGCGAGTCGGGTCATGGAGACAACGGGGAAAGGGACTCAGCCGGACGGTAAGCAGGTCGGCGGGGACGTCCAGCATCCGTGGTAATTCGTAGCGGTTGCTACCAAGTATTCGTGCTGATTTCGGATGGTCTCGCCGTGGGTAGCTTTCGGGAAGCGCTGTGCCTTGTTGTTTCGCCATGTCTGCCGCCCCTCCCCCCGGCTCCGCCGCCCCCGGCGGTTCGCCGCTGGAGCTGCCCGACCTCATCTATCCGCCTCTGCCCTGGGCCTTCCAGAAGGCGCCGCCCAAAACCTCCCTCAATCCCGCCCAGGCCCGCTCCGCCCGGCCGCTGGTGCTCAACCTGATCGAGCTGATCCACTGGGCCTCCTTCCCGCTGGGCTTTTATGTGCTCGCTTACATCTTTGTGCACGCACCTGCCATCGCCGTCCATGTGGATGGCGACCTTCTGCGCGTGTTCTGGCTGCAGCTCGGCATGGCCTGCCAGGTGTTCGGCGGTGGCATCAGCGGCATCCTGATGCATGAGTATGAGGGTTGGCAGGTCACCCCCTTCCGCAACATCCTGGGTCTGCAGCAACAGGCGCCGCCGCAGGATGTGGCCCAGATTCTGGTGCCGAATTACAACAACGCCTGGCTGCGGGCGGTGGCCTACCAGATGCTCTTCACCTTCCAGGCCGCCGGCCTGGGCTTCTTCACCCTGGGGGTGTTCGGCCCCCGGCCGCTGCCCCTGCTGCTGCTGGTGGGCGGCATCGCCGTCGCCCTGATCGGTCCCTCCGAGCCCCGCACGGCGTTCAGCCGCGTCGTCGATGGGGAGGCGCGGCCGGTGTTGCCGCTTTCCTGGTCGCTGCTGATCGTGTTCGCCCTCAACGCGGTCGCCAACCTGGTGGCCTGCCTCCACTTCTTCGGTCCCACCCTCGCCCAGGCCTGGCCGCCTTCCCTGCTGCCCTGGCTGGCGGTGGTGCCGGCCTGGCTGGTGCCCTGGTTCTCGCTGCTGGCGCCGCTCACCGTGGCCGCTGGCGGCGCCTACGAAGGCTGGATCGCCGAATCCAGCTTCAACCAATGGCAGCACTTCATCGCCTTCGTGATCCTCACCCTCGGCCTGGGGCTGTACGGGCTCTTCTATTGGCACATGGTCAACACTGGGGTGCACTGAGCCATGGCGCGTCTGTTCTGGCTTGGTACACCGCTGGCCGCGGCCCTTGCGCTGCTGACCCTTCTGCTGGCCTGGCTCTTTCCGCCGGCGGCCTGGGGGAGCGGCGCGTTGTTGCTCCTGGTGCTGGCCCTCCTGCTGGCCTATCGCCTCGGCTGGAACGGAGCGCCGCTGCTGCTGGAGCCCAGCGCCGCCGAGGGGCCGGAGCTGGCGGTGCTGTTCATCCAGGGGGAAGGCATTCCGGCGGAGCGCTACCTGCCGGTGGCGGAGGCGATCCAGCGGGCCTGCCCCTCGCGGCGGCTGTGGGTGGCGATCCCCAGCTTCCTGGGCGATTCGCCGATTCCGCGGGAGGTGCCCCTGGTGGTGGCCCAGGCGCGGCGGGCCCTGGAGCGCCGCGGCATGCCCCCCGGCACCCCCCGCCTGTTCGTGGCCCATTCGGTGGGCGGCATCGCGATTCAGAAGTACCTCAAGGCCTTCCCCGAGCAGGGGATCGGCCAGGTGCTGATGGGCTCCTTCCTCGGCCGCTGGAATCTCAACCGGCTGGATGGGCAGGGCCGCACCCTGATCGACTACCCGCTGCCCACCCTCTCCCTGGCCGGCACCCTCGATGGTCTGGCCCGCATCAGCCGCTTCGCGGTGGCCACCTGGCTGCAGGCGATCAATGCCGCGCCCCAGAGCCGGCCGGAGCGCTTCCCGGTGGTCACGATCGAGGGGGCGAGCCACATGCAGTTCGCTTCCGGCGAGCCGGTGCCCTACGTGAAGGCCTTCGATCTCGTGCCCACCGCCGTGGAGGCGGAGGTGCATGAGCGCATCGGCGCCCTGGTGGCCGCCTTCCTGCCCAGTTGCCTGGAGGGCGCCGCCACCCCCACCCCGGAGCTGGCGGCGGCGGCGGCGGCCAGCTCCGCCTGGCTGCGGCCGCTGATCAGCGCCCTGGCGATGGAGGGGTACAACGGCTTCAAGCCGGCCTGCTACGACACCGCCGAAACCAACAGCCGCACCGATCCCTGCTGCACCCCCTATTCGCCCTGGATCCAGGAGCACGCCAACCCGTTGATGGCCGGCGAGCCCGAATCCCCCGTGCGCTTCACGCTCACGGCCCTCGACAGTTTCCACCGCAGCTACACCTACAACCCCTTCGCCAAGCCGCCGGTTCACGTTCCCCAGATCAGCGCCGACGGGACACCTCCCCATCCGTGCCATCTGACGGTGACCAGCGTCACCCAGGCGCTCTACGGCCTGTTCACGCTGCTGGACACCGGTTTCTTCCCGATCGCCGCCTATTCGCTGCGCTGCAAGCTCAACTCCCGCCAATCGTTCTGGAGCCACGGCGGCGTGGCGGATCCGAACTTCAGCCAGACCGATGGGCCCTCCCGCGGCCAGCCGATCAATGAGGCCGCCTTCCGCTGGACCCTGGCGGAGAGCGATGAGAACACCCGCCAGCGTTTTGAGGCGCTGGGCCAGCCGATGCGCATGCAGCCCGACACGCTGCGCCCCGCCGTGGGGCCGCTGTGGATCTGGAGCTACCCGAGCTACCGCTACCTGCAGGAGGCCGGCGAGCCGGTGTATGGGGTGAGCTGCACGGTGATGAAGACGCCGCTCGATTATCCGATCGCCGCCGCCCGCGGCTTTCATTACTGCCAGTTGCTCTCACCCGCGGCGGCGATGGAGTGGATCTACATCGACGGGCTGCGGCAGCAGGCGTCGCTTTCGGGTCGGCTGTTCGTGTACGGGCCCTTCGCGGGCTTTGACAAGGCGGCCGCCTATTTCGGTCGCTCCCTGGCGCGCCAGACCCGCACCGCCTCGCTGCTGCGGCGCCGTTGAGGCCCCAGCTGCCTCACACCTCGGCCAGCACCTTCGCCTCTGCCTCGGCGCTCACCACCCGGCCCGCATCTTCGAAGCCCTCGATCTGGTCGAAGTTGAGATAGCGGTAGAGCTCGGCGCCGTAGGGGTCGATCTTTTCGGCGGCGATCGCCAGATACTCCTGCTTGGAGGGGATGCGGCCCAGCTGGGCGCAGACGGCGGCCAGTTCGGCGCTGCCCAGGTACACCTGGGCGCCGTTGCCGAGGCGGTTGTTGAAGTTGCGGGTGCTGGTGGAGAACACGGTGGTGTTGTCCTCCACCCGCGCCTGGTTGCCCATGCAGAGGGAGCAGCCGGGCATCTCCATGCGCGAGCCGGCGGCCTCGAAGATGGCGTAGTAGCCCTCCTGCTTGAGCGTCTCCTCGTCCATGCGGGTGG
>JBIKTO010000373.1:0-3220 GCA_044348065.1 Cyanobium sp. | reverse complement strand
CGGATGGATGGGCGGAATCCCGCCAACCACAACGTAACGGGATGTTGAGGGTCTGTGTGGCCGCTCCAGGCCTGGAGGCCATTGGCCTTGCCGATCACTGCCATCAGCCCCGCTTATGTCTTCCCTGGCGCCGTGGGCGCCTCTCCCCTACCTTGCGGAAACCCCGCCCCCCGGCGATCGATGCAGCGGCGCACCCTGATCCGCAGCGCGGCCACCGCCGCCTCCACCGCCGGGGCCGCCTCCCTGCTGGCCTCCTGCCGCATCCGTCGCGCCGATTCCTCCGCCGCCAGCGCCCTGCCCAGCGTGCGCTGGCGCATGGCCACCAGCTGGCCCCACTCCCTCGACACGATCTTCGGCGGCGCCGAAACCATCAGCCGCCGCCTCGCCGAGCTCAGCGACGGCCGCTTCCGCATCCAGCCCTACGCCGCCGGCGAGCTGGTGCCGGGCCTGGAGGTGCTGGATGCGGTCCAGAACGGCTCTGTGGAATGCGGCCACACCGCCAGCTACTACTACCTGGGCAAGAACCCCGCTCTCGCCTTCGGCACCGCCGTTCCCTTCGGCCTCACCGCCCAGCAGCAGAACGCCTGGCTGTACGAGGGCGGCGGCCTGGCGGCGATCAATCGTCTCTACGCCGATTTCGGTGTGATCAGCTTCCCCGCCGGTAACACCGGCGCCCAGATGGGCGGCTGGTTCAAACGCCCCTTGGAAGGGGTCGCCTCCTTGCGGGGCCTGAAGATGCGCATCCCGGGTCTGGGCGGCAAGGTGATGGCCGCCCTGGGGGTGAACGTGCAGGTGCTGCCCGGTGGGGAGATCTACCTGGCCCTCGATCGCGGCGCCATCGACGCCGCCGAATGGACCGGCCCCTACGACGACGAGAAGCTCGGCCTGCATCGCGCCGCCCGTTACTACTACTACCCGGGCTGGTGGGAGCCCGGCCCCACCCTCACGGCCCTGGTGAACCGCAGCGCCTGGCGCCGCCTGCCGAAGGAGTACCAGGCGATGTTCACCACCGCCTGCTACGAGGCCAATCTCACGATGCTGAGCCGCTACGACAGCCTCAACGCCCAGGCCCTGCAGCGCCTGCAGAAGGGCTCCACCCAGCTGGAGTTCTATGGCGAGCCGATCCTCACCGCCGCCCGCGACGCCAGCGAGGCGCTCTTCGCCGACATCGGCCGCGCCGACGCCGGCTTCGCCGCCCTCCATGACGACTGGCGCCGCTTCCGCGCTGGGGTGCAGGACTGGAACCGCATCAACGAGCTCTCCTTCGCCAATTTCAGCTTCGCCAGGCCCCGGCCATGAGTGAGCGCCCCCCCCACCCCTGGATCCGACCCATCGACGCCCTCAACCGCCAGGCCGGCCGCCTCGGTGGCCTGGCCCTGCTGCTGATGCTCGGCCTGGGGGTGTGGAACGTGATCGGCCGCTACGTGGGGCTGGCCCTGGGCCTCAACCTCAGCTCCAACGCCCTGATCGAAGCCCAGTGGCTCCTCTTCTCCCTCGCCTTCCTGCTCGGCCTGGGCTACACGCTGCAGCGCGACAGCCACGTGCGCATCGATGTGCTCAGCAGCGGCTGGAGTGAGCGGCGGCGCCGGCGGGTGGAGTGGTGGGGCACGTTGCTGCTGCTGCTGCCCTTCGCCCTGCTGGTGCTGGCGCTCTCGATCGAGCCGGCCCTGCAGGCCTGGCGGATCCAGGAGGCCTCCCCCGATCCGGGTGGCCTGCCCCGCGCCTGGCCCCGCAGCCTGATCCCGCTGGGTTTTGCCCTGCTCAGCCTGCAGGGGATCGCCAGCGCCCTGCGGGCGCGGCCGGAGTAGCGGCGATGGAGTTCGAAGCCTTCGGTTATGTGATCACCGTCCTGCCGGGCGAGTGGCTGGGCCCGGCGATGGCCCTGGCGCTGGTGGCGGCCCTGCTCAGCGGCTTTCCCGTGGCCTTCGGCCTGGGCGGTGTGTCGGTGCTGTTCGCCCTGCTCGGCATGGCGCTGGGGGTGATCGATCCGGCGTTCCTCAATGCCCTGCCCCAGCGCATCTTCGGGATCATGAGCAACTTCACGTTGCTGGCGATTCCGGCGTTTGTGTTCATGGGCGCCATGCTCGAGAAATCGGGCATCGCAGAGGGGCTGCTGGAGGCGATGGGCCAGCTGCTCGGCCGCGTGCGCGGCGGCCTGGCCCTGGCGGTGGTGCTGGTGGGCGCCCTGCTCGCCGCCACCACCGGCGTGGTGGCCGCCACGGTCACCACCATGGGCCTGATCTCCCTGCCCGCCATGCTGCGGGCCGGCTACGACCGCTCCCTGGCCAGCGGCGTGATCGCCGCCTCCGGCACCCTCGGCCAGATCATCCCCCCCTCGATCGTGCTGGTGGTGCTCGGCGACCAGCTGGGCGTCTCGGTGGGGGATTTATTCATCGGCGCCCTGATCCCGGGCCTGCTGATGGCCGGCGCTTTCGCGGTGTATGTGGTGGCGGTGAGCACCTGGAAGCCGTCGCTGGCGCCGCCGCTGCGCCTGGCCGAGGCCGACCGCATGGGCCCCGCCACGCTCACCCGGGTGCTGGTGCCGCCCCTGGTCCTGATCCTGCTGGTGCTGGGGAGCATCTTCTTCGGCGTCGCCACCCCCACCGAAGCCGGCGCCCTCGGGGCGGTGGGGGCGATGGCCCTGGCGGCGGTGGGGGGCGGCTTCAGCCGCGCCAGCCTGGTGCAGGTGTGCGACGACACCCTGCGCACCACGGCGATGGTGATGGCGATCCTGATCGGCTCCACCGCCTTCAGCCTGGTGTTCCGCGGCCTGGGCGGCGACGCCCTGATCAGCGACCTGCTGTTGCACCTGCCCGGCGGCCGGGTGGGCTTCCTGGTGGTGAGCATGGCGGTGATCTTCGCCCTGGGCTTCTTCATCGATTTCTTCGAGATCGCCTTCATCGTGTTGCCGCTGCTGCTGCCCACCGCCCGCCAGCTGCTGGGCCCGGAAGCGCTGCTCTGGTTCGGGGTGGTGATCGGCACCAACCTGCAGACCTCCTTCCTCACGCCCCCCTTCGGCTTTGCCCTCTTCTATCTGCGCGGCGTGGCCCCGCCGGATCTGAGCACCGGCGCCATCTACCGCGGCGCCGTGCCCTTCATCGCCGTGCAGTTGTTCGTGCTGCTGCTGGTGATCGTGTTTCCGGCGCTGGTCACCTGGCTGCCGTCGCTGATGGTGCCGGGGGCGGGGTAAGGCCATGCCAATCCCGTTTTTGGTCAAGGC
>JBIKTO010000372.1:0-3221 GCA_044348065.1 Cyanobium sp. | reverse complement strand
CGGCGGAGCTGAAGCGCCAGGGCCAGCCGCTGGCCTTGATGGTGAGCCTGGAGATGCTCGCCTACACGGGCAGCGAGCAGCGATATCCGATCCCGGCCCTGCGCTGGATCTACGGCCGCCGCGCCGACTTCATCGCCGTGATCGGCAACCTCGCGGCGTTGCCCCAGCTGCCAGGCCTGGGCTGGCGCCTCGGCCGCCACGTGCGCACCAAGCTGCTGCCGGTGCCCCTGCGCGGCAGGATCCTGCCCGATGTGCGCCGCAGTGACCACAGCCCCTTCTGGGATGCGGGCTATCGGGCGGTGATGGTCACCGACACCTCGTTTCTGCGCAATCCCAACTACCACCGCATGAGCGACACGATCGCCACCCTCAACCTCGACTTCTTCACCCGGGTGACCGCGGGGCTGGTGCGGGCTCTCTCGGCCGTGTGATCCCCATCTGCCAGGTAGGGTTGATCCACCTGATTGGGGTATTGGCCTGTGGCCTCCGACTCCAGGGAGACCCCCCAGGGTGATCGGCCAGCGCGTCGCCACCCGCCGATCCGGGTGTGGCGTTACGACGCTGGCTATGGGGCACCCCCTGAGTCCCGCAGCGCGGATCCGCGGGGCTCCAGCACCCGTTCCTCCGGTCGTCGCCGCCGCAGGAAGCCCATGGCCTGGCTCTGGCGTGGACCCCAGGGAGAGCTGCTGGAGCTGCTGACCCTGCTGCCGAGGCGGTTCCCGATCCCCTCAGCGCTTGTTCTCGGCGCGGGCCTCTGGTTGGCCTGGCCGATGCTGGTGGCGAACCGGGGAGTCGGGTCGGCGCCTGATCCCGATGCGCCCGAGGTGATCACCACTTTTGTGGAGGATCCGATGCGTTCGGTGGCGGCGTACGGCCTCTGGCGGACGCGGCCCGGGGCGCTGCTGGTGCTCCAGGGAAGCGCCGAAAGTCAGGCCATCAACCTTGAAGCCATGCGGGCACGGGGCATCCGCGATGACGGCAGCGGCAAGGTTGTCACCCTTACCCAGGGTTGCGACACCCTGGGCCAGCTCACCACCCTGGCGCGCTTTCTTTCCCGCCAGCCCAAGCCGGGTCAGCTCACCGTGGTCACCAGTCCGGCCCACCTGGATCGTTCCGTCTCGATCGCGCGCATCGTCCTCGGCAGCAAGGGCTGGCAGGTGGCCGGCATGGCGGCGGCCACGGGCGACAACCGCCCCGAGGCGATCTGGCGCCTCTGGCGCGATCAGCTGCGTGGGCAGATCTGGCGCCTCACCGGCATCGATGGCACCAGTGACGGCCTCGCCTGCCAGGTCCGCAGCAAGGGTCAGGGCTGAAGGGTGCTGCTCTCGGCTCTCCAGCCCATCTGGTCGCTGCCCCTTGATGGCTTGTGTGCCGCCCTGCAGAGCCAGCCCAGCGGCCTGAGCCAGGCGGAGGCGGAGCAGCGGCTGGCGCGCTGGGGAGCGAACCGCCTGCCGCCGCAGCGGCGCCGCCCCCTGCCGCTGCGGCTGCTCGACCAGATGGTGCACTTCATGGCCCTGCTGCTCTGGGTGGCGGGGGGCATGGCCTTTGCCGCCGGCACCCCCCAGCTGGGCTGGGCGATCTGGTCGGTGGTGCTGATCAATGGGCTGTTCTCCTTCTGGCAGGAGTTCCAGGCGGAGCGCACCCTGGCGGCCCTCACCCGCGCCCTGCCCAGCCAGGTGCAGGTGTGGCGGGATGGGGAGCTGCGCCGCCTGGGCGCCGATGCTCTGGTGCCGGGGGACCGCATCCAGCTGGAGGAAGGGGATCGGATCCCGGCCGACTGCCGCCTGAGCGTTGCCCATGGGCTCTATGTGGACCTCTCGGTGCTCACCGGCGAATCCCAGCCGGCCGCCCGCCAGGCCGAACCGCAGCCACCCACCGTCGGCGAGCCGCGGGTGGCCGTGCATGAGCGGGTGAACCTGGTGCTGGCCGGCTGCAGCGTCGCCTCCGGACGTGGCGAGGCCTTCGTGTATGCCACCGGCGCTGAAACGGAGTTCGGCCAGGTGGCGCACCTGGCCTCCGGCACCCAGCGGGCCCCCAGCACCCTGGAGCAGCAGGTGGGCCGGATCGTGCAGACGATCACGATCCTCTCCCTCTCGATGGGGGCGATCGCCTTTGCGCTCAGTTTTCTCTTCGTGGGCCTGGGGCCGCTGGAGAGCCTGGTGTTCGCGATCGGCATCATTGTGGCCAATGTGCCCGAGGGGTTGCTGCCCACCGTCACCCTCGCCCTGGCGCTGAACGTGCAGCGGATGGCGCGGCGCAACGCCCTGGTGCGGCGCCTGTCGGCGGTGGAAACGCTGGGCTCGGTGAGCGTGATCTGCAGCGACAAGACCGGCACCCTCACCGGCAACCGCATGGCGGTGGAGCAGACCTGGCTGCCCTGCCGGCGCGAGGGGGGCTCACCCGGCGACGCGGCGGACCCGGCCCCTCTGGAGCGCCTGCTGCTGCGGGTGGCGTCCCTCTGCTCCAACGCCCGGCTGGAGCACACTGCCACCCCGGGGGAGGCCTGGCGGGCGATCGGTGACCCCACCGAAAACGGCCTGCTGCTGGCGGCCCTGGCCGCCGGGCTGGCGCCGCAGGAGCAGCAGGGCCGCCACCCGCGCCGCCGCGAGATCCCCTTTGATTCCCACCGCCGCCGCATGTCGGTGCTGGTGGACTGGCGGGGCGGTGAGGACGACCTGCCCCTGAGCGGCGGCGAGGCGCTGGTGCTCACCAAGGGCGCCCCCCTGGAGGTGCTGGCCCATTGCGGCGCCTGGCTGACGCCCAGCGGGGCCGAAACGATCGGCGAGGCGGGTCGCCAGCGGGTGATCGCCGCCAACGACGACCTGGCCCGCAACGGCTTCCGGGTGATCGCCGTGGCCGTGCGGCCCGCCCCGGCGGAGGCCATCAGCGCGGCGCCGGAGCTGCTGGAGAGCGAGCAGATGCTGGTGGGGCTGGTGGCGCTGTATGACCCGCCCCGGCCGGAGGTGGCCGATGCGGTGCGCCAATGCCGCGAGGCGGGCATCAAGGTGACGATGGTGACCGGCGATTACGGCCTCACCGCCGAGGCGATCGCCCGCCAGATCGGCCTGCTGGATCCCGCCGCCCCCACCATCCCCCCCGATGGCCACGACCCGCGCATGGCCGATCCGGTGCGGGTGATCGATGGCGCCAGCCTCGCGCTGATCGGCGATGTGCAGCTGCGCCAGCTGCTCAAGTACCGCCACCGGCTGGTGTTCGCCCGC
>JBIKTO010000371.1:0-3249 GCA_044348065.1 Cyanobium sp. | reverse complement strand
CACTGGCTTCTATTCCTATTTCAAGTCCTCATCGGCTGGAGCCCCGATCAACTATGACGGCACCATCGCTATTGGCGGCAAAGGGGGAAGCGGTAATGATGCACAATCCGTTGCAGTGACGCACCAGAACAGCCAGATCACCACCTATGGCCATCGTTCTTACGGAATTCTGGCGCAGGCGATTGGCGGGGGAGGTGGCATCGGCGGATCCAGCACCGCCAGTTCCTCCTTCCTGACCGGATCAGCCAGTGCCACCATCCTCACAGGCTTCAATCTGGGTCTGGGCATCAATGTGGGTGGGAGCAATGGTTCTGGTGGCAATGGTGGCAGCGTCACGGTCAACGTGGATGGTGCCGATATCATTACAACTGGCTATGCCTCCCACACCATTCTCGCCCAATCCATCGGCGGCGGCGGTGGTGCCGGCCACGATGGATCCGTCTCTACTGGAATTGATCCCTCAAGCCCAACACCTGCCATCTCGGTCAATCCCAGCGTGACGCTCGGTTCGGCGAGCACAGGAACTGGAGGCAGTGTCAGCGTCAGCGGCACGATTGGAAAAAGTATTGCCCCCTTCGCCGAGACTCTCGCCACCCTTGGCGACGGGGCTTCCGTTGTTCTGTTGCAGTCCATTGGTGGTGGTGGTGGCATTGCCAGCTACGGCTGCACCAACAGCGGCAATATGCCTGCACCGGTAAGCCAGACGGGTCCCAACTTCGCCACCACCGCCATCACCTCTGCTGATGGCATACCGATCACCGCCAGCGCCTGCCTGCAGAATGCCAATTCGATCAGCATGCCTTCGGGTGGCCTCACTCCCGCAGCGTTCCAAGGGAGCGCCGGGGCTCAGGGCTTTGCCATCTCGATTAACCCATCAGCCGGGAGTGGATCCAACAGCGCCGGAGGTCCTGTCAGCTATACGAATAGCAACAACTTCATTCTCACCCAGGGCAATCGCAGTATTGCGATTGTTGCTCAGTCGATCGGAGGTGGTGGCGGTTATGTTTCAGCTCCAGCCCAGACGGTTGCAAGCGCCCAACTGCCCACTGGAGGCAGGAACAACAGCCCTGGAGGGGACGTGACGGTGGCGCTGACTGAGTATTTCGGTCCAGGACCGGTCTTCGGGATCAACACTACCGGCACAGGATCGTGGGGCATCCTTGCCCAATCCGTTGGCGGTAGCGGTGGTTTCATTGGTGACCCATCCTTCACGCTCTCGACCGTCCCGGCGGCTAATCAGGGAATCAGCAGCTCAAGCAGTACCGGTGCAGATGGTGGCAGCATTTCGATCACGCTAGGCGGCCCTTTTTCCAATATCCAACCCACGATCACAACCAACGGAGCCTTTGCCCACGGCATCGTGGCCCAAAGCATTGGTGGTGGCGGTGGCATCGCCAATGGTGGTGTGTCGGTCCCGATGGTGGGTTCCACCGCAGGGACAAATCCGAAGTTTCTTGGCTCTGGGGGCGCGATTGATCTGAACCTCTACGGAACGATCACCGTGCTGAGCAATCAATCGGTTGGGGTGTTCGCCCAGTCTTCAGGATCAACCGCTTCCAGCGCACCGATCAGCATCAACCTGGATGGCACGATTCTTGTTTCCGCAGGTACCAATAGCGTCGGCATCAAGACACAGACAGGGGCAGCGATCATGATCTCTGGCGGCAGTACGGACAGCTCGAATCCCAATACAATCACTATCGACTCCAGTGGCTTGATCGGCGCAACCAATGCAAAGCCTGAGAAAACCATTGCCATTCTCTCTGACTACGGAATTACAAATATTCTCAGTTACGGCAGCATCAATGGTAGTATTAACTTGGGCAGCACCCCTGGCGAGATCGTCAACTATGGCACCTGGAATACCGGCGAGCAAATTGTCGTCTCCAAAAACAGTCTCCATAACTACGGCCTTATACGTATCGGATCTCTTGAGACAATTTCCCGAACCAATCTAACCGGCCGCTTTGTGCAACATGAGACCGGGACCCTGGAGCTGACCATAGATAGTGCGAATGCTGACGGGAGTGATTACCTGTACGTCACTGGCCCGCTTGTCCTGAACGGCCTTGTCGTGCCTTATGCCAAGAGCCTTATGCGAGGAGACATTGAGTTTGCGAGCGCTGACGATATTGTGCTTGCTGCCCGGACACCGGTGAATTCACTTTTATTCAACTGGCTGCTGAATACAGAGGCCAACAAGCTATTCATCACGCCTTCTGCAGACTTCACACCAGCCTCTGTCTCCCTGACAGCCAATCAGCGGTCACTGGCTGATTATCTCCAACGCAGCTGGGATCAGGGCGAACCGGCGGATGCAAACTTGTTCAGCTATCTCCATACCATCACGCCCAGTGAAAGCGGAGTTTACACCGCAACTCTCAACCAGATGGGCGGAGCGGCACTGAACAGCCAGCCGATCCAGATGAAGACCAGCTTCTTCACGGCTCTCAGTGAGAGCCTGACCTGTCCCACCGTCACACCCGAAGGTTTGAAGCCAAATCAGATGCACTGCGTCTGGGCGCGAGCAACGGGGGATTATTCCACGCAGGCCAACAACGACAGCAACGCCGGCTATTGGGTTAGCGCACCGGGAATCCGCTTGGGCGGCCAACGAGATCTCGGCAATGGCTGGACGGCGGGCCTGGCCTTCGGTTACGGTACAAACTACCTTCGCTCTGACAATTTCAGCAGCAACGGTGACTTTCTCGACATTGCTGGCTCAGCACGCAAGCAACTCGGAAACTGGGAACTTGGAGCCTCTCTCGCGTTCAGCCAAGGTTGGTTTGAAAACAGCCGCAACGTTCAACTTCAGGCCCGAGGACCTGCCCCCGGTCTTGGAGGTGACTACAGCAGTGATTCAAGCCTGTCGATGCTGGGCCTGCGGCTGCGTGCTGCCTACAATCATCGATCAGGTAATCACCAGTTCAAGCCTTATCTCGATGTCGATCTCAGCCAGGCCTGGCAGCCATCCTACCGAGAATCTGCGGGAGATCTGGCCCTGCAAAGCAGTGGCTCCAGTGACTTCAACATCGCCATCACGCCGATGCTTGAATACACCCTTTACAGCACCGGCAAAGGAGGATCGGGATTCAAGGGTTATCTCAGCGCCGGCGCCAGTTGGCTGCCGGACAACCGTGTCTCTACACCCATGTCTTTCCGTGGCGACCAACTCGATAACGGCAGCTTCAACGTTGTCACCAATGGCCCTTCGCTTCTAGGTCGGATCAACCTCGGTGCCGAAGCTTC
>JBIKTO010000048.1:0-9982 GCA_044348065.1 Cyanobium sp. | reverse complement strand
AGTTCCGCCCCATCTCGTTCGTCTCCGGCCCTCCATGTCCAGTTCTTTTTTCAAGAAGCGCCTCTCCCCGATCAAACCGGGTGATCCGATCGACTACAAGGACGTCGATCTTCTCAAGAAATTCATCACCGAGCGCGGCAAGATCCTGCCCCGCCGGCTTACCGGCCTCACCGCCAAGCAGCAGCGCGACCTCACCACTGCCGTCAAGCGGGCACGGATCGTGGCCCTGCTGCCGTTCGTGAACCCCGAAGGCTGAGTTGCCCGCTGCCGCGAGCCGCAGCACCCCCCGCCCCCCCCAGCCCGGTGACCTGATCGGCGTCCTGGAGACGAGGGGGCCCCAGCTGGGGGTGCTGCAGACCGTCAACGGAAGCCGTGGGGAGGTGAGCCTGGGCCCTGAGGGGCGTTTGCTCAGCCTCCCTTTGCGACTGGTCGAGCCGATCGCCTCGGCCTCTGATCGTGGCGAGCCGGCCCGCACGATCCGCCAGACCCCCTGGCAGCTCGATGCCGCGCGGCTGGCCGCCGCCTGTCCCCGCCCTCGCGACCTTGCCAGCGCCTGGCTGCTGCTGCGCGAGACCGGCGGTGAGCCGGAGGCCGAGCCGCTGCCGCTGGACGCCTTCACCGCTTTGATGGGGAACGGGGAGGATCCCAGCCAGCGGGCCGCCTGCTGGTTGTGGTTGCACGGGGGCCAGAGCCTTTTCCGCTGGCGCCACGGCAGCATCACCGCCCTGGCGCCGTCGGAGCTCAGGCGGCTGCGACGGGAACGGCGCCGCGCCAGCCTGGAGGCGGAACGCCAGCGCCACTGGAACGAGGTGCTGCGCCTGCGCCAGCCCCTGCCGTCGGAGCTGCAGCTCGGCGACACCCAGAACGAGGAGTTGCAGCTGTTGCGGCAGTGGGCGGCCGGAGTCTGCGAGCAGCCCCTGAGCGAGCGGCTGAAGCGCTGCCTGCAGCAGGCCCACTGCGCCCCGGAGCCCGGAGCGATTCGCCATCTGCTCGTGGATCTCGGTCAGTGGTCGCGCCACCATCTGCCGGCGCTGGCGCTCAGTGCCTGGCAGCTGGGCTTTTCCGCCGACCAGCTGGCGGAGGCGGATCGCCTGCTGACGGCAGCGGAGAGCGAGCGGCCCGGCGACGCGCGGCGCCTGGATCTCTGCCAGCTGCACACCGTCACGATCGACGACGACGACACCGCCGACATCGATGACGGACTGTCGCTGCAATGGCTGGCCGAGGGCACGCCCCGGATCTGGATCCACGTGGCGGACCCAGGCCGGCTGATCGAGCCGGAGAGTCTCCTCGATCGGGAGGCGCGGCGGCGTGGCACCAGCCTGTACCTGGCACGGGACTGCCTGCCGATGTTTCCGCCCCAGCTCGCCACCGGCCCCTTCAGCCTGCGCTGCGGCCAGCGCTCCGCCGCCTGGAGCCTGGCCATCGAGCTGGACGGCGATGGGGCGATCGCCAGCCAGAGCCTGCATCGCAGCTGGGTCCGGCCCGCTTACCGCCTCTCCTACGCCGACGCCGATGAGCTGCTCGAACTCGCCCCACCCCAGGAACGGGATCTGCTCGTCCTCCACGAGCTGATGCGGCGCCGTCGCGGCTGGCGGCTCGGCCGCGGCGCCCTGGTGCTCGACCAGCCGGAGGGGCGGGTGCGCTGCCGTGGGGAGACCACCGACCTGGAGATCATCGAGCCGGGAGCGGCTCGAGCGCTGGTCGCCGAGGCGATGATCCTGGCCGGCGCGGCCGTGGCTCAGCACGGGCAACGCAGCGGATTGCCCCTTCCCTATCGCAGCCAGCCGAGCAGCACCCTCCCCTCGGCGCTGGAGCTGGCCGCGCTGCCGGCCGGCCCGGTGCGACACGCGGCGCTGAAGCGTTGTCTCAGTCGGGGCCACGTGGGCACGACGCCGGCGCCCCATTTCAGCCTCGGTCTCGATGCCTACGTGCAGGCCACTTCGCCGATCCGCCGCTACGCCGACCTGCTGGTGCAGCGCCAACTGGGGCTGCAGGCGGACGGTGGGGAGCCCCTGGCGGATGGGCCACTGGCCGCCCTGCTCGGCGAGATCGAGGCGCCGCTGCGCCAGGCCATCGCCATCAGCCGCGACGACCAGCGGCACTGGCTGCAGGTGTGGTTCGAGCAGCATCCACGGCTGGAGTGGCACGGCACCTTTCTGCGCTGGCTGCGGCCCCAAGACCAGCTCGGGCTGGTGAGCCTGGAGGAGCTGGCCCTGGAGCTGCCCGCCCGCTGCCCCAGCGGCAGCGATCCCGGCGCTGCCCTGCTGGTGCGCGTGCGGGAGGTGGACTCCCTGCGCGACCAGTTGCGCCTTGAGGCGCGAGCCTAGATGTCGCGGCGGAACGGGGGAGCGATGGGCGATCGGCAGCGCGCAGATGCCCCGATCGCTGTGTCCGCCGCTGTGGAATGGATCCTGCTGCTGACCATCCTCGCCGCCTTCCTGCGCACGGCGGCCGTGATCGGAGTGGGCCTTGATCCGCACCACGATTATTTCTCACTGTCGCCAGCTCTGTATGCCGGCGATGGACTGAAGGCCCATCTTGACTTTTATACGCATTACGGCGTGATCGATGCCGCGCTGCGCGCCAACCTGCTGCGGCTGGCCGGCGGTTCGCTGCTTGGCCTGCGCACCATTGTCTGGGGGATTGAGATTCTCAGTCTGGTGCTGATCGGCTATCTCTGCGGCCTCGATCGCCATGCGCGCTGCTGGTTGCTGGCGCTGATCGGAGCCTGGGCGATCTGGGAACCCTCGGCCACAGGGCTGCGCAGCACGCTCTACTGGCATCCGCTGGCCTGGTCGTCTGATCTGGCCATCCCCTTGATCAGCGCCCTGCTCGTCTGCAGCACCTGGAGCTACCGTCTCTGGCTGAGCTCATCGCCAGCGCGCGGGCGACAAGGGCTGGTTGTGATCATCGCCACGCGCTCACTGCTCGTGATGTTGCTGGCTGGCATCAAGTTCACCATCAGCCTCTCGATGCTGACCATGCTGCTCGTCGCTGATCTCCTCTTCTTCATCTGCCTGCGGTCACCTCAGCCCGCCACCGAGGCCCCAGCGGACACCATCACCCCAGTTCGACAGAGCAGGACAGGACGATGTCCAGCGGTCGTCTGGTTCATAGCCAGCCTCGGCGGCGGCCTTGTCGGTCTGCTGATCGGATGGCTGCTCTCTGGAGGCAGAGCCGCCCTGGCGCCGATGCTGCGGCAGGTGGTGAGCGGGCAATATGACTACTTTTCCCGAGGCAGCTCCTTTCTGCTGGTCGATGCTTTCGTTCAGATCGCCTTCAGTCAGGATGCTTTTTACGCCTGCCTCCTGCTGGTCTCCCTGCTGATTTCCACCAGCAAGCGTAGTCGCATCGCCCTGTTGGCCCTCAGCCTCTGGCTGCTGATCAGCCGCTACGGCGACTACGGCGAAAAAATGGCTCAGGGTTTGCAATCACGACCCATTCATGTAACCACACTCAGCTATCTGATCGCCGGCTTGATCGTGATCGAGACCCTGCGGCAGCTGCTGCTGCGGCTGGAGCGACGCCGCCGCGGCGCCGGCGGAGGAGCGGCAACCACGCTGACGGCACTGGTCCAGCGCGAGGGCAGCGCGGCTGTCGCCTATCGCTGGGCCGCCCTGCCAATCGCCATCGCCTCATTGACACAGTTTTTTCCCATCAATGATCCGATGCATTGCTGGTGGGCCGTGGCCACGGCCCTCCCTGCCGCCGCCCTGCTGCTGCAGGGCCGGTTGGCCCGCCGCTGGCAAGGCCGACCGGAGGCGCTTCTCTGGCTGCCGATCGCTGTGAATGCGGCGGCCCTCGGCTTGACGGCCAGGGTGCTGATCGGCGAGCTGGGCAGGCTGCCGCTTCATCAGCTCAGCTCCCCCCCGTCACGCCCGGACCTGCTGCGGGGGATCCAAAGCGTGGATAGGCCGACGGCGCGCACCCTCGCCGCCGTCGAGGCCCTGGTGCGGCGCCATCCCCAGCTGATCCTGCTGGAGGCGGGCCAGGCGCCCTTCTTCGACCTCTTCAGCGGCCCCCGGGCCAACCGGGCCCGGGCCCGCTGCCCCATCCAACCCCTGATTGCCGTGCCCGGTGCGGAGTACCCCCAGCTGCTGGCCTGCCTGCAGACGCTCCGGCGCGAGGGCTGGGACGTGGTGATCACCCACAACAGCCCGGTGGACCGCCATCCACGCCGGGATGGGCCCAACTGGCAGGCCTGGTGGGCACGCGTCCGCCAGGGGCCGGTGCCGGACATCGTGCGCTTCGGACACCTCAACGGCAGCGCCCGCTTCTCCGACGGCGCGATCCAGGGGATGCGCTACTGGCGGCTGCAGGGCTGAGCATTGCGGCCGCAACACTCAGGGCGAATCCGCCAGGCGCGAGACGCGCAGCCAGGGCCCCCAGGGGTTGGCGCAGCCCACAAGGCGCACCGCCTCCCCGCCCACCCGGCTCCCCAGCCAGGCATGGAGGGCCGGCTCCAGGGTGATCAACTTCCAGGGGCCGCCGTCCGGCCCACGGGGGCCTTCGAGATGAAAATCCCCCTCCGCCCCCACCAGCAGCCGCCCCTGCCAGAGCGCTTCGCCGGGCTCAGCCGGGGCGGCATGGGGATCAGCCCGCAGCCCCCCCATCCGACCGCTGGCGTCGATCAGGTCCGGATCCTGGAGCGCCCGGCGCTGTCGGGCGCTCCAGTCGGGATGGTGCCAGGGGGTGTCCCACAGGGGCAGCGGACCGGCCGGGGCCGTCGGATCGGCGATCAGGGCCTCCTGGAGGCGCCGCACCGGCAGCTCGGCGGGCAGCAGCCCATCCCGCACGCAGAGGGCGGCCGCCAGGCCGGCGGCCTGGCCGAGATTGAGCACCAGGGGCTGCAGCCGCGTGGCGCCATTGGCCATGTGGCTCACCCCGAAGCACTTCTCCGCTGCCAGCAGGTTTTCCACATCGGCGCTCACCAGCGCTCCCCAGGGGATCGTGAAGGGCGTGCCGCTCCAGCGGCCGCCCCAACGGCAGCTCTTCGGCGCCAGCGGCCAGTCCCCGCCGGGGTAGTGGTGGTCATTGGCGTAGTTGCCCACCGCGATGGCGGTCGTACCCCCTGCCCTGTCCCGCGGCAGGGGGGCGATGCGCTCGCCAGGCCCCACGGGCAGCAGGTGCTGCTCCAGCACCAGCTCCCGCGCCACCAGGCGCCGCCCCTCGCGCCAGTAAGGCATCAGGGCCAGGTCGCCGTCACCGCTGAGGGCTCCGGCGGCCGCCTGGGGGGCCGAGGGGAAGGCGGCGCCGGCGCGAAGCCAGCCGCCGGAGGCCTGGTGCAGGGCGCTGGCGAACGCGCGACTGTGCGCTTGCATCTCGGCCGCCAGGGAGGGCTCCACCTCCTGGGTGGCGGCGGCTCCCTCGGCGGCGAAGGCTCGATCCAGCTCCGTGTGCCAGTCGTTGCCCTGCAGGGGCCAGTTGAGCATCACCAGGCCGCCGGGCAGCCGGCCGTAGGTGAGGGTGGCCTCCAGGCCGAAGCGCTCGCAGGCCCCGCTGAACGGGGGTGGCAGCGCCGCCCGGCGCGGGCCCGGCCCCGGGCCTTCGGCCAGCTGGCCCATCACCACCCAGGTGGGGGACTGAACGGGCTGGGCCCGGAAGAAGGGATTGTTTGCCAGCGCCTCCCGGCTCGGCGCGCTGGGCTCCAGCCAGTGCTCGTGCGCTTCCCAGCCCAGGCGGAAGGGGGCCTGGGCCAGTGGAAACAGATCGCCACGGTCGCTGCCATCGATGACGATGGTCGGCCGCAGTCGCTCCAGTCCCTGGGCGGTGTGCACCAACGCCCGGGTGATCCGGCCGCCCCGCCGCTCCAGCTCCATCACCCGGCCAGCGGGGCACCAGCGCAGGAGCGGTTCGGCCCGAACCCAACGGCGCAGGATCGCTTCGGCCGCGGCGGGGCGGTAGCCGAAGCAGCTCACCCAGTTCTGGTCGAGCCCGCCCGGGGTTTCCGCCGCCAGGGCCCGCAGCAGCGCCCCCCACAACCCGCTCTGCCAGGGGCTGAGCTCGTTGCCATCGGGGCAGCACACCCCCGCCGCGCTGACCATGCCCCCCAGCCAGGGCCCGGGGGTGACCAGCACCGTGGTGGCGCCGGAGCGAGCCGCCTGCAGGGCCGCCGCCACGCCGCCGCTTCCACCTCCCCAGACGAGAACCAAGCCATCGCCGTTGGCCTCAGGCATCGTGCGCGCTCGGGGCAGGGGGTGGGGCCAGTCTCCATCCCGCCAGCCCCGGCCCAGCCCGGGGAGGAGCCGCACCACCGGTAGGATCCGGCCGTCGGGCGGGGCTCCGGGCTTCCGGCCCAGGGCGTTGGCCCCCGGATCCAGGCGCGATGTCCTTCACCCTCACGACCCCGCTCTATTACGTCAACGATCGGCCGCACCTGGGCAGCACCTACACCACCCTGGCCTGCGACACGATCGCCCGATACCAGCGGCTGCAGGGGGAGCGGGTGACCTTCGTGACCGGCTGCGATGAGCATGGTCTCAAGATTCAGCGCACCGCCGAGGCGGCCGGCCTCAGCCCCCAGGCCCACTGCGACGCCGTCAGCGCGCAGTTCCGCTCCCTGTGGGAGCGGTGGCACATCAGCCTCGACCGCTTCGTGCGCACCACCGACCCACGCCACCGGCTCCTGGTCGCCGAGTTCTTCGCCCGGGTGGAGGCCAGCGGGGATGTGGTGGAGGGCCGGCAACAGGGCTGGTACTGCGTGGCCTGTGAGGAGTTCAAGGACGACCCCCACGAGGCCGAGGATCCGGAGTGTCCGATTCACCGCCGCCCGCTGGAATGGCGGGATGAGGTGAATCTCTTCTTCCGCCTCTCCCGCTACCAGGAGCCGATCGCCGAGCTGGTGAGCCGCAGCGGTTTCGTGATGCCCCCCTCGCGACGGCGGGAAGTGGAGAACTTCGTGGCCAGCGGCCTGCGCGATTTCTCGATCTCCCGGGTGGGCCTGCCCTGGGGCATCCCGGTGCCCGGCCATCCGGGTCACACCTTCTACGTGTGGTTCGATGCCCTGCTCGGCTACCTCACCGCCCTGCTGGAACCGGGGGAGGCCCCCTCCCTGGCGGTGCTGGCCGAGCGGGGCTGGCCAGCGCGCCTGCATGTGATCGGCAAGGACATCCTGCGCTTTCACGCCGTCTTCTGGCCGGCGATGCTCCTCTCGGCCGGCCTGCCCCTGCCGGAGCAGGTGTTCGGCCACGGCTTCCTCACCCGGGAGGGGCAGAAGATGGGGAAATCTCTGGGCAACGTGCTCGATCCGGAGGTGCTTCTCGAACGCTGCGGCCGCGACGCCGTGCGCTGGTATCTGCTGCGCGACATCCCCTTCGGAGACGACGGCGATTTCCAGCAGCAACGTTTCCAGGACCTGGTCAACAACGACCTGGCCAACACGATCGGCAACCTGCTGAACCGCACGTCCTCGATGGCGCGCAAATGGTTCGAGGGCGCCGTACCCCCCGCGGGCGATGCCGCCAGCAGCGACCATCCCCTCGCCCAGCGGTCCGCGGAGGCGGATGGGCGGGTGGAGGCGGCGTTGGAGGGCTGCGATTTCCGGGCCGCCGCCGAGGCGATTCTCTCCCTGGCCGGCGAGGCCAATGGCTTCCTCAATGAGCGGGCCCCCTGGGTGCGCCACAAGCAGGACGACCAACGGGACGCGGTGGGGGCGGATCTCTACGCCGTGCTCGAGACCAGCCGCTGGGTGGCCGTGCTGCTGGCCCCGCTGCTTCCCGAGCTCTCGGCGCGGATGCTGGCGCAACTGGGCCTGGAGCCCCTGCTGAGCGGTGTTGGCGAGGCGGATCCCCAGGCCTGGCGACGGAGCCGCCGCTGGGGCGAGCTGGCCGCGGGGCAGCCCCTGCCGGAACCCGCGCCGGTGATGCAGCGACTTGAGCTGGACGGGCCCCTGTGATCCCGCCCGGTCCGGGCTCCCCTCGCCCGCCGCGGCGGCTGGCCCTGGTTCTCGGCCTGCTGGCCCTGCCCATCAGCCTGGCGGCCTGCTCCCGTCGCCCGCCGGCACCGGTGGAGGGGAGCGTGCCCTTTGTCTTCCGCTCTCTCGACCTCCGTCAACAGGACCCCCAGGGGCGTCCGTCCTGGGAGCTGACCAGCCCGGAGGCCCGCTACGACCTCAGCCGCCGGCTCGCCAAAGCCCTGCGGCCCCGTGGCGTGATCTACGCGGCGGGGAAACCCTCCTACCGGCTCTCCGCCGAAAACGGCACCGTGATCAACGACGGCCAGGCGATTCTGCTGGAGGGGAGCATCCGCCTGGAGCAGATCGGCGACCAGCCGGTGCTGATCCGCGCCTCCAGGGCCAGCTGGATCCCCTCCCGGAAGCTGATGTTGATCGACCGCCACCCGGAGGCGCTCGATCCCCAGGGGCGGCTGGTGGCCCGCCAGGCCCGCTTCCTGCTGGAGCACAACCGGCTGGAGCTGCTGGGAGAGCCCAGGCTGGAGCGCTGGTCCCGCCGCTTCGATCCCTTCGCGCCCGAGACGCGCGGTGCTCCGGAGATGGTGATTCACGTCAGCCGGGTGGACTGGGAGCCGCGCAGCGGACGACTGCAGGGCCAGGGGCCCGTGAGCGGGGTGCGGCGGCCGAAGGGATCGGCGCCGGGGCGGCCACCCCAGACCCTCAGAGGCGACCGCCTGGAGGGCAACACGGTGCGGCAGGAGTACCGGCTGACCGGGGCGGTGCGCCTGCGCGATCCCGCCGAAGCCATCGCGTTTGACGGGATGGATCTGCGTCTCGACGGGCGACAACGCCGCCTCAGCAGCGATCGCCCCTTCCTGGCCCGGCGTGGACCGGCCAGCGCCCGGGGCGATTCCCTGCTGGTGAACGAGCCGATCACCACGGTGGAGATCCCTGCCGGCTGCTGGCTGATGCAGAAGGGGGAAAGCCTCCGGGCCAGGCGCTGCAGCTGGAACTGGACCAGCCAGGCGATCGAGGCGCAGGGTGAGTTGCTCTTCGAGAGGGCCGCCAACCGCCAAGCCACCAGGGGCGAACGTCTGAGCGGACGGCTGGGTGCAAACGGGCAGGTGGAGATCAGCAACCCTGGCGGACGGGTGGTCAGCCGCTTCCAGGTGCCGAAACGGAGCGCTCCGCCTCGCCCCCAACCGCGCCGCCCGGCACCGGCGCCAATTCGTCTGTGAGGCGGAGGGCCCAGCCCTCCAGCCAGAGCAGATCGCTGCGGCCGAAGCAGCGCGCCGACCAGCCGCCGACCAGCAGCAGCCCGTCCTGACCGAGCGGCTGGACCACCACCGCGGGCAGGCCCGCCAGCAGGCCGGCGAACTCATCGCGACCCGGGTAGAGGCGCAGATCCACCAGGGAGATCGCCTTCCCTTGGCTGCTGGCCCGCTGGCAGATCGGCCCCGGGGTGAAGGGTTGGTCCGCCAGGAGGCCGCGACGCAGCAGCAGCCTGCCCCGCCAGAGCAGCAACAGGGTGGCGGCGGGGGTGGCGGTGAGCAGCATCTGGCTGCCCCAGGCCAGTTCCCGACGCAGGTCCGCCGGCAGGTCCTCCGCCAGCTCCAGGCCCTCCCGGCCGCTCAGGGGCACCCGCTCCGGGGGGACCGGTTCAATCCGTTCCCAGAGCAGGCCCACCAGCATCAGCACCACCGCCAGGAGGCTGGCCAGCACCGACGCCCTTTCGAGGGCCGGCGCCACCGGTTCGGCGACCTGGGGGGCGCTCCACTGGTTGAGCACACTGAGGCCGAGGCCAAGCACACCGCCGCCCAGGGCGATCCGGGCCGGAATGGAGCGCGGCATGGGGCGGGGGGCGTTCCTGCCGCCCACAATGGTCGATCGGACCTGTTCTCTGCTGCAATGGGGTTTCGAGGAGCGCCCGCGATGGATTCCGCTGAGGCTTTCGCCGCCATCGCCCTGGCAGCCGTGGCCTGCGATGGGGGTCTCGACCACCAGGAAGCCCGCAGCCTGCGGGGCCAGCTGGAGGGGCGCCATCCCTTCTCAGGCCGCAGCGAGGAGAGCATGGGCCGGCTGTTCGAT